>CAMVQX010000004.1 GCA_947169755.1 uncultured bacterium | reverse complement strand
TACAATACTATTTTAAATAACAGTAAAAAAGTAATCGCATTTGTTGGAGATTTGGATTTTGAATATGTAAATAATCTTTTGCAAAACAATTTTGCGGATTTACCGGCTTCATTGGAAACTCTGCCGAATTTAACACCGCCAATACTTAATGAAGCTAAAAGTATTGATATTATTCAAACAGATTTAAATCAGGCGCATATATTAAAAGGCTGGCTTGTTGACACTGCTGACAGTAAGGACTATCCGGCTCTCGCACTACTAAATATAATTCTTGGAGCAAGCGGTTTATCTTCACGATTATTCCTCGAACTTAGAGATAAGAAAGGATTGGCTTATGTTGTAAGAAGTGCTTATGATATTGCTCGATTAGGGGCTAATTTTTCAATATACATAGCAACAGAGCCATCAAATATTGAAACTTCTCTTAAAGGCTTTGAAGAAGAAATTGAAAAAATTAAAACAGTTCTTGTCGGTGAAGAAGAACTGGAAAATGCTAAAAATAATATTCTTGGCAAATGGGCATTTATAAACGAAACTAATTCCCAGCAGGCAAACTGGCTTGCACACTACGGAATTATGGGATTTGGATTTGATTTCTTTGATAACGCTGTTGCAAAAATAAAAAGTGTTACTGCTGAAGATATTAAAACATGTGCCAACAAATATTTTAATGATAAATTTGTCCTCACAGTTTTAAAACCATAATAATTCAGACAATGTAAAACTCCAAAATATATTAAATAATATATTTTGGAGGGCTTTTTGCAGAAGTTATTCATTAGTTTTTTATTTTCAGTATTAATTTTTTGTTCAGGTTTTTCAAATTTAAGTGATGTTGATAATTTAGAAAAAATGTTCAAAATGAAAATGCCCAACGGAATAATTTACACAAAAGTTCCAAGGGGATTGATTATAAGCATTGATGAAAGTCTGTTTTTTAACAATTGTGAAACTGATTTAAATGGAAATTCACTCTACATATTGGATGATTTTGCTGAAATATTTAAAAATTTACCAAATTATTGCGTTATAGAAGACCACGTGCAAAAAGATATTTGCACAGGATTGGAAAATTGGGAACTTTCAATGATACGAGCCGCAAATATTGCCGAATATCTTGTAAAATGCAAAAATATACCTACCGAAAAAATATTCGATATTGGCTTCGGAGAAACTATGCCGTTTAAGGATAACGTTGATCCGATACAAAAGGGATTAAACAACAGAATAGATCTGGTAATAATCGATTATGAAGTTAAGCGATAATACTTTTTTGAAGTCTTGCAGATCTGCTTTCGCTTAAAATATTTTTTAACTTCATGATACCTTGAGCATGCAGCTGACAAACTCTTGATTCCGAAGCATTAATCGTTTCACCGATTTCTTTCATTGTCATATTTTCTTGATAGTAAAGAACCATTATTATACGCTCTCTTTCAGGTAATCTCATCAATGCTTTTTCAAGTTGCTGCTTAACATTGCTTTCTTCTGCCTGTTCTTGGGGGTTTAACTTATTGGTGTCCTCGATAGTATCAATAATTTCAACACTATCTTCCGTTGCACCTTTTTTATCATATATTGAAGTTATTGTAGTATCTTCCGCTAAAAGCTGTAATACTTTTTCGGCTTCTATACCGGTATATTCTGATACCTCTTGCGTTGTCGGCATTCTTCCCAATTCTTGTTTCAGATGCTCTTGGGCTGTTTTTATTTCTTTTATTTTTCTTCTGACACTTCTCGGAAGAAAATCCTGAGATCTTATTCTGTCAAGAATTGCCCCCCTAATTCTGATAAGTGCATAAGTTTCAAATCTGGTATTTTTCTGAGGAGAGTATCTTTCAATTGCATTAATAAGACCTTCTACCCCATAGCCTGCTATATCTTCAATGGAAATAGTTGACGGGAGAGTAACTTTCACACGTCCAACAACGTATCTTATCAGATAAATATATTGCACAATAAGCGTATCACGAGCTGTTTTGTTAGATTTGTCGCCTAAATACATTTGCCACAATTCTGTCAATTCAGTCTCGGACATTCTTTTAATGTTATTGTAAGATGTAAAATCGAAACTCTCGCTCATAGATTTCCTGTTATATATCTATTCTATACAATATGATTTTTGCTACATCATTTAAAAAGAGGAAAAAGGCAATTTTTACTAAAGTGAATATACCAGATTTTAATGATATAATAAATTTATGAAAAACGGTTTATTTATAACATTTGAAGGTGCTGACGGCTGTGGTAAAACAACCCAAATGAGCATGCTTGCAGACTACCTGAAATCAAAAGGATACAATGTCGTATTAACACGAGAACCCGGTGCAAAAGGCTTGGGCGAAAAGGTTCGTGAAATTTTATTGAATTATGATGGTGAAGTATCAGACAGGTGCGAATCATTTTTATTTTTAGCCGACAGAGCTCAAAATATTGATATAATTGTCGAACCTGCAGTAAAGGAAGGTAAAATTGTCCTTTGCGACAGACATATTGATTCAACTGTTGCATACCAAGGTTACGGCAGAGGGCTTAATATAGAAAGAATTAACATGCTCAATAATCTCGCAACAAATGGAAGAAAACCTGATTTAACATTTGTTTTTGATATTGATGTAGAAACTTCTATGAAACGCGTCGGAAAAGAAAAAGACAGGATGGAAAGTGCAGGAATAGAATTCCACAACAGAGTACGAAACGGATATTTAGAATTAGCGAAACAAGAGCCAAACAGAATAAAAGTTATTGATGCATCAAAATCAATTGATGAAATTCATAAAAAAGTTGTTGAAATAATTTCTGCCATGTAGCAAATTTTTTTTTTACGGGTTTTATATTTTCCAAAGGAGTATTTCCATGGTAAATTATGAAGAACAGATAAATCAAGCACCGTATTATTATTCTAATACAACAAGATCATCTTACAAAAGAAAAGTCGGAGGAATGCTTGCAGGCGGATTGCTTGGGACTTTGGCATATTATATTCCGGTTACAAAAGATTGTTTTGTCCAACGCGGATTTGAAATGTCTCGAAAAGAAGCTTATGAACAAATCAGAACATTAAAAAATATAGCAGAAGAAATTGAAGCAGGTAAAGTCTCTACAGAGTCTAAAATGATTTTACAAGACTTAGGACTTCCTGAAAATGTTACTGCAATAACAAACAGATGTTCTCAATTAGACGAAAAATTTACCCAAGAAGCATCCGTAAAAGCTATAAAAAATAAATTTGCAGCAAATTTTGACAGATATAAAAATAAACCGTCATTAATGGATGCCGCAGCCTCTGATGCATATAAAGCAGCTAAACAGAATAAATTTAAATGGGGTATTGGCATAGGTGCAGCTATCGGACTTGCGCTCGGACTTTTAACAAGCAGAGATTAGATGTGTTCTGATTGATTTTGAGTAATCCTTGATATCAATCACTTTGAAATCCCTGAAATGTGATATCGTTTTAACATTTTGGGGATTTTTTGCGTTCTCGCGTGCCAACAATGCACCTATAATGCCTTCTAATTGCGACATTGGCATCATATTTTGCGGTAAATCAAGCCCCCATTCATATCTTAATGTTTGCTGCAAGAATTTACAGTCAGCCGGAGAACGTTCCAAATAACACGAATTTAAATGCATACTCTGACGGGTCAAGTACAATTCAAATCTGTTTATTTCAACACCTTTTTCGGTAAGAGTTTTAAAATATTCACATCCGCGTGTTGAATAACGCTGAGTCCAATTTTCCCGATCCGGTATAAGAGGATTTGTTGCAACGAGCTGATATGACTTACCAAGGACACGCCATTTACCGTTTAACATAGTTCTGTCCCAAACAAGTGATACACAAACTTTTGAATGCTGCAAATAGGGACAATTATCAAAAAAGAATATGACATCATTCATCGTGTATAGTTTGTCGACAAGTATTAAATTATTATCTTCATCTAAAACTGCAACTCCGCTATCCATTCCGGAAGATGCAGCAAGTGACAAGCCTATGTAATATTCCATATTACTCCTTTAAAAGTTGCGTAATAATCAATGGTTCATCTTCTGTTGCAAGAACAGTGTGCTCAAAATGCGCAGATGGTTTTGAATCTTTCGTACTTACAGTCCATTCATCATCTGCAACAACAACATCGTCACACCCTAAATTTAGCATAGGTTCAATTGCTATAGCCATATTTGGTTTGATTAAAGTTTTATCACCCACTCTGTAATTAAACAAAAACGGGTCTTCATGCATTTCATGTCCTACACCATGGCCTCCGTATTGTCTTACAATACCCAATTTTTCACGATTTGCAACATCTTCAACAGCACCTGAAATGTCATCTAACACATTGCCGGCTTTCATTTGCGCAATACCTGCAAATAAAGCTTCTTCTGTAGTTTTTAACAATCTTTGAACGTCATCGGATACTTTACCGACAGGATAAGTCCAAGCACCGTCACCAACCATGCCGGCGTAAGTTGCACCTACATCGATACTTATAATATCGCCTTCTTTAACTGTTATATTTTCATTTGGAATACCGTGTACGACTTGTTCGTTTATAGAGGCGCAAATGCTGCCCGGAAAACCGTGATATCCCAAAAATGTCGGGACAGCACGTTCACCTTTTATAATATTGTATGCAATATTATCTAACTCTTTTGTACTTATGCCCGGTTCAATTACTTCTTTCATTTTTTTGTGAACAAGAGCTACAATATGACCGGCATGTCTCATTCTTTTAATTTCATCACGTGATTTTTTATGTATCATTTTTACACCATTATTGCTAAATTCTTATTAGACTTTAGTAATTCCTTTCTCAACAATATCTAATAATCTTTTCCATACTTCGTCTATTGTGCCGTTTGCATCAATAGTTTCTAAAACGCCCATATTTTTATAATATTCAACAAGCGGGGCTGTTTCATTATTATATGTTTCAAATCTTGAAACGGCAATTTCTTTTGTATCATCTTTGCGTTGTGTAAGTTCTCCTCCGCATTTATCACAAATTCCGTCCTGTTTCGGAGCTTTGAACGCCAAATTATAAATTTCGCCGCACTTTGAACAAGATCTGCGATTTACAATCCTTTCTACCAAAATGTCAGTATCAATATCAAAATAAATTGCGGAAAATTTATAATCTTCAACATCTTTATTAATTTCGTTATTGATTTTGGTCAATTGCTCAGCTTGTCCCATACTTCTCGGAAAACCATCTAATATATAGCCGTTTTTACAATCAGCTTGAGATAATCTGTTTTTAATAATTTTAGAAACCAATTCTACCGGAACAAGATGCCCTTTATCAATATAGAGTTTAGCCTCCATACCGGCCGGAGTTTGATTTTTTATTTCCGCACGCAAAAGTGAACCTGTATCTATATGAGGCAACCTTAAATACTCTGCAAGTCTGGTAGTTTGAGTACCCTTTCCGCAAGCCGGAGGGCCTAAAAAAATAAATTCGCTCTTCATTATTTATATCCTCTACGATTTAATGGTACATCAATTATATTTAAAAGACAATAAAAATAGGTTTACATTTCTATAAATTTACTTTATGATTATATAAGGAGGTCTTTTATGAATATTTTGATAACAGGTGGTGCAGGATTTATAGGAAGCTGCTTCGTAAGGCATATTCTGAATAAATATAAAGATTATAAAGTTATCAATCTTGATGCACTCACGTATTGCGGAAATCTTGAAAATCTTGATGATATAAAAGACAATCCAAATTATACATTTATTCACGGAAATATTTGCGATAAAAAACTTGTCAAAGAATTGATTCCTCAAGTTGACTGTATTGTAAATTTTGCCGCAGAATCACATGTTGACAATTCTATCAAAACTCCTGAAATATTTATAGAAACCAATGTTCAAGGAACATTAAACCTGTTGCAATCTTGTAAAGAATTAGGTATTCAAAGATATTTGCAGGTATCAACAGATGAAGTATACGGTAGTCTTGGCAAAACCGGATATTTTTATGAAACAACTCCGATTTCGCCAAACAGTCCGTATTCAGCGTCAAAAGCGAGCGCAGATATGCTTGTAAGAGCATATTATGAAACGTACAAACTTCCTGTTTTGACAACAAGATGTTCAAATAATTACGGTCCTTATCAATATCCGGAAAAACTTATTCCGTTCTTTATTTCAAAACTCTTAAAAGGCGAAAAAGTACCTGTTTACGGTGACGGAATGAATGTAAGGGATTGGTTATATGTTTATGATCATTGTGCTGCAATAGATACTGTTTTACACAACGGTAAAGTAGGTGAAGTCTACAATATCGGCGGGCATAATGAAAAAACAAATCTTGAAATAACTCACCTTATCTTAGAGGCTATGGGTAAGGATGAAAGTTCCATTCAATATGTTGAAGATAGGCTGGGACATGACAGACGTTATGCTATCGCAAATGATAAAATTACTTCAGAACTTGGCTGGACTCCGTCTGTTACATTTGAAGAAGGTATAAAACTCACAATAGATTGGTATTTAAGCCATCAAGATTGGATAAAAAATATAGAAAATAAAAAAGTTTTGATATGAAAAGATTTTTAATCACATTAACCCTAATATTACTTGCAATCTCCTCAGTACACGCAGAGGAGGAAATTACGCTTGATAAAAGTCCGCTTGTTCCCGATTTTTCAGTATTAGAAGAGGAAGATTTAGATGTAATTGAACCTTCCTCGGAAACAGATACAGAAGAAGTTGAAATTCCGGATATAAGCAAACCTCAAGAAATTGTTTCCACAACATTGATGGACAATCTAAAAAAGACTAAAAATGATTTATTCAAGCTACAAATTGATAATACGCGTGTTCCTTCAGTATTATTCAAAGAACAACTTACGCATAAATTTGAAAAAGGTCCTATTGAAAGTGTACATGTATGGACAGGCCTAAAATTTAACTTGCAGGAAAACATTCCTGAAAAAGAAGATAACGATACTTTGTTCAAAACATCATTGATAAATACTTTTGTTGACGGGAAATTTAGAGGCGGCAAAGAAGGTTTCAGAATAATGCTTGATCCAACGCCGCAACATCATCATTCCGTTATTCAGAATATTTTTCAAGATGTTTATATTGATTCAAGAAGAATTCCGCACCACAGAATTTTGGTCGGGCATACAAGACCAAGTGTAGGCTATGAGGGTTCAAATTCGTCATATACATTGCCATTTGCTGCCCGTTCTCAAATAGCAAGAAATTTTGGTACGGTCAGAAAACTCGGTGCAAGAACTATGGGCAAATACTCTTTAGTGGATTACGATTTAGGGGTATACAGTTCGGGCACGTATTTTACAAGTTTTTTCCCCGGGGCTGAATTTGACGGTTTTGTTAACCTTAAACCGCTTGGAAAAACTGACGGAAAGTATGGTATTTTAAAAGTTGGAGGCGGAATTGCAGCTGGAAAAAGACATTCGACGAATTTTGCCGTATACAGTACATACGTCGGCTATGAATACAAAAAATTTAGAATAAAAGCAGAATATGCAAATGCTGACGGCTCAAACGGATTATCCGGCTTAACCAATAAAAAACGCCAAGGTATGAGTGTTACACTATATTATTTATTCAATCCGAAACTTGAAGCTGTTGCACGTTATGATGATTTTGATCCGGACAAGAAGATAAGACATAACAATACCAGAGAATATTCCGTAGGTTTAAACTGGTATATCAAAGGTCAAGCGCTGAAACTAATCCTAAACTATGTCTTCTGCCAAAATCAAGGCGCAAAAGACAGTCACAGAATTATCTTAGGCACGCAAATAGCAATCTAAATCATCTGCAGACAGCAGCTTTTCCTTCAATAACTTTTATCCAGCCTTCGGGGGCTTCAATTCTGCCCATTTGGATCCCTGTTAATGTATCATACAATTTTTTTGTAACAGGTCCCATTTCAGAATATCCAAAGTCTATTTCTTCGCCGTGGTTTACAATTTTGCCAACAGGTGAGAGAACTGCAGCTGTACCGCAAAGTGCGCATTCTGCAAAATCTTTTACCTCTGTGAATAAAATTTCTCTTTCTTCAGCTTCCAATCCCAAATAATGTTTTGCAACGTACATCAATGAACGACGTGTAATTGAAGGCAGGATTGTATTTGATTTCGGTGTAACAATTTTGTTATCCTTAGTTACAAAAATAATATTTGCACCGCCTGTTTCTTCAACTTTTGTTCTGGTTGCAGGATCAAGATACATATTTTCGCTATAACCTTGCTTATGTGCATCAACAATCGGGTGAAGGCTCATTGCGTAATTCAAACCGGCCTTAATATGTCCTGTACCTCTCGGTGCGGCTCTGTCAAAATCAGGAACTCTGATAGTAATAGCTTTTGCACCGCCTTTAAAATAAGGACCGACGGGAGTCGTAAAAATTCTGAATTGATATTCATCAGCAGGCTTAACTCCGATTACGGGATTTGAACCAAACATATACGGTCTTAAATATAAAGTTGCGCCTGAACCGTAAGGAGGAACATAATCAATATTAGCTTTTACAACTTTTTCAACCGCATCTAAGAACCTTTCTTCAGGAAAAACAGGCATTTCAAGCCTTTCGCAAGTGTCTTTCATTCTTTTTGCGTTAAGATCGGGACGGAAACAAACAACTTTACCATCAACTGTTCTGTATGCTTTCAGACCTTCAAAACATGTTTGAGCATATTGCAAAACTCCGGCGCTTTCATTCAATACAATATTAGGATCTTCCGTTAACACGCCATCATCCCATTTGCCGTCTTTAAAATTTGAAACATATCTGTAATCAGTTGTTATGTAACCAAAACCTAATTTTCCCCAATCTATATCTTTTGCCATTTTTATTCCTCCTAACCGTTTTATACCATGCAAACAACAATAAATCAATTAAAAAAAAGAGCCAAAATGGCTCTGTTGGAATTAAGAATAGCTGGAAGTATGAAAAAGATTTATAATTATATTAAATAGCATTAATATAATTAAACAATTACCCAAAGGACTATATATAAAATATATAAATGGTTAATAACCAATAGCCCAATTAAAGGATGCCGTTTTTTGAATAGAATTATCAACAGGGGCAACTGAACTTACTGCAGAAACTTCAATAACGTTTTCAGCTTTGGCTAAAACGCTGTGTTGCATCATTTTCATATCAACATTATTAAAAGATTTAAGTCTGTCTAAATGGTTTTGGAGTTCAGCATTTTCATCATTCAAAGTCGTAATTTGTCGGCTCAATTTATTAAGGGTAAGTTCATCAGACATGGCAAAATAATAGCTGACAAATGCAACGATTACAGCAACACCTAAAAATGCACATAAAGTTTTGTTGACTTTTTTTATTGCCATAGCTTTTTGTGAGATTTCCTTTTGAAAGTATCCTTCAATTACTTGTGATTCAATTGGATTTTCTGCATACGCTTGTCTATAGCTATATTCCTTGTATTCTTCTTTTATTACCGGACTCAACTTCTTCTACCCCAATATATCTCGCTACTCTGAGTTTAGCACTTCTTGAAGGCGGATTTATCCTTATCTCCTCGTTACTCGCAACTACCGGTTTTTTATTCACTAACCCTAACCTTGGAGGCGGACAATGGCAAATCATCTGGGATTTATCGCAATGACACCTCTGCGAGTGGTATTTGAAAAACTGCTTCACTAACCTGTCTTCTAATGAGTGAAAACTTATTACACTTATTATAGCACCAAAGTCCATCAAATCCAACACATCATTCAGAGTATTTTTTACATTTGTTAACTCTTGATTTACTTCTATTCGAATTGCTTGAAACACGCGGGTTGCCGGGTGAATATTAGATTTTACATGCGGAGTACAATTAACAATCAAATCAGCCAATTCCGTTGTTGTTTCAAGTTTTTTATACTTTCTTGTTTCAACAATTTTTTTGGCAATTCTTTTTGAAAATCTTTCTTCACCATACTCAGAAAAAATTCTGACCAAATCATCTTCTGGGTAGCTGTTTACGACATCATAAGCAGAGAATTCAGCATCCTGATTAAACCGCATATCAAGCGGAGCTTCTTTTGAAAAAGAAAACCCTCTTTCCCCTTTATTGAATTGATGATACGATGCACCAAGGTCAAAAAGCACACCACCCGTTATCTTTTCTATGCCGAGATTATTTAATACCGATTTTATGTTTGTGTAAGAATCTTTTACTATTGTCAGATTTTTATAGTCTTTTAACCTTTTTGATGCGGCATCAATGGCATCTTGATCAATGTCAAACGAAATCAGCCTGCCGTCAGGTTGTATCCGTTTTAAAATAAGTTCTGAATGCCCTCCGCCGCCTAAAGTACAATCAACATAAATCTTGCCTGATTTACATTCAAGCGCATCAACAGCTTCGTTCAACATAACGGTATAATGCTTAAATTCTTCCATAAAAAAATTCTAGCATAAAATTTTTTTTCGGACTAAATAAGTTATGCAAAGCATTGATAAATCCTGCTTCTAAAAGTGCTCCGAAGATGAAAAATAGACAATACTTAAAAAAATAATTTGTAAATAAATAATTATAATCTACCTAACAACCATAAATGATTTTATACTGCGGCCGGCACCATCACCTTTTGTTGAAACAACATCATATTTATTCAGATAATTCATAGAAGTTGAACTTCCTCCATCAAATGCCATAGCCCTGTCCCAACCGAGTTTTTTAACATATTCATGGACTTCATACAAATCCATAGGATGCTCATCAGTTATAATCAAAATATGCAATTCCCCATTTTTCAAACCGATGATAGTTCTTGCAACCTTATGCAAAACGGAACAACTCTCTCTTACTACTTCACCATCTTTTTTTACAACGAAAAATTCTTCCTCCAAACGCAATTGAGGATAAATCAAAGGACCGCCTTGCGCTGAAGTAATTATGGTACAACCAAATTCGACCTCGCTTTTGTGCGGTACAATTTCATAATGAAGCTTTCCGTCATCATAACATTCAACAATGCGGAATTCCGTACGATTCAATATTTTATCCATATTACGTCTTAACAGAGAATTTGCAAATAATCCGCTATTGAACATAGGATCTTCTGATGTATTTCTGTCTGTTACAATATAAGAAACTGATTTCCCTGTTTCAGGATCAAAATATCCGGCATTTAATGTTAATCTTGAACCTGTCTTTTGATGAGCTTCCTTATTTGTAATCAAATGCTCAGAGCTTACAAATTTTATACGCTTTTTAATTTTTTCACCTTTTAAAATTATGTGATAAATTCCGTTATTGTAGTCTATGTCAATTTTAGGAGCTGTAAAACCAACCCCTTGAAAAATAAACAAACATAAAAATACTAAAAATATTTTCTTCATATTACAAGTCCTTAGATTTATAAAATGCTACAATCGCCCCTAAAAATGCCAATGGCGGGAATGACGCCGTTATCAAAGGCGGCAAAATACCTTTTTCAGCCAACAAATCGAAAAACGGCAAGGTTATGTAGTACAGGAATATACACCCTATTGCAATAGTAAAACCTATAAGCCTCTGTTCTCTCGGTTTGCTAAATCCTAAAAGCGCACCCAAAACTGCTAATAGCACACACACGAAAGGATGTAAAAATCTCTGCATATATTTATTCAGCATATAATGATATTCTTCCTCAAGTCCTTCTTGTTTAAGAAGTTTTATATAACTCTTTAAGTCTTTGTTAGTGATTTCACGCTCTTTTTTTGTTGAATAAGTCATTAAAGTAAACGCATTTTTTGCATCCTCGCCTTCCGTCAAAACATCCATAGACTTGAATTTATTAATATCGACAAAAACTCCGTCACTGGTAATTTTGTACTGAGTAATATCGTCCAATGCCCATCTGTCAGGATAATTTTTACCTGTCTTTGCGTAGTAAATATTATTCAACTGATGAACATCAGAATACTGTTTATTCCTAAAATCAAGCACTATTACATTATACATAGTATCTTTTGAAAATTTTGAAACAACAACTGCCTGAGTCGGCACGCCATCTTGATTTTTTTGAGTATAAATATACTGAGTAGAAATATATTCCCCAAAAAGCGCTCCGGATTTTTCAACAGAATACGGTATCAATTTATCATAAGTAACAAAACACAAACCGGTTACAAAAAGACTCAAAACCAAGACAGGTGCAATAATTCTGTAAAAAGAAAGTCCAACAGCTCTAAATATCGTGAGTTCAGAATCTTTACTCAATTTATCAAATGTAAATAAAGTTCCCAAAAGCAAACCTACAGGAAAAGCCTTACCCAGAATTTTCGGTAATTCATATAGCAATAAAAGTATTGCTGTTTTAACCCCAAATTCCCCCGCAAGAGTTTTCTTTATAGTATTTAAAAGCATTTCAGGAGCAATCCACACAACAGTAAACAATAAAATTGCCGCAAAAGTAGCCCAAAATACCTGTTTAAAAATATACTTATCGTAAATAGTTATTTTAGAAAGCCATTTCATCAAAGCTCGAAATCCTTTCCTAAATAAAATTCTTTAGCAACAGGATCGTTTGCGACATCAACACTTCTGCCCTGAATTTTTATTTTTCCGTCAAAAATTACATAAGCTCTGTCAGTAATCGAAAGGGTAGCTTTCGGGTTGTGATCGGTAATCAATACGCCAATTCCCTTATCTTCAGAAATTTTTCTGATATTATCCTTGATATCACCAATTGCAATAGGGTCAATACCGGCAAAAGGCTCATCCAAAAGCATGAAATCAGGACTTGCTGCAAGTGCTCTTGCAATTTCAACCCTTCTTCTTTCACCGCCTGATAATGAAACCGCAGCATAAGAACGTAACCTTAATATACCAAATTCGGACAAAAGCTCCTCAAGTTTACGCCTCTTTTCGTCTACCGTTAATTTATCGTTCATTTCCAAAACAAGCTTTATATTATCTTCAACTGATAATTTTCTAAATATAGATGCCTCTTGAGGTAAATATCCGATACCGGCTCTTGCACGTTCATTCATAGGCCATTCCGAAATATCGTCGCCATCAAGAAAAATATGACCTTTATTTGGCTTTATAAGCCCGACAACCATATAAAAAGTTGTAGTTTTACCTGCACCATTCGGCCCTAAAAGACAAACTACTTCCCCTTTATTAACATCAAATGAGACATCATTTACAACACTTCTGTCTCCGTATATTTTTACAAGATTTCTAGCCTCTATTCTCATAATACCCCTCTTTGATAATTCTAATAGAAAAATTTAAAGAAATCAATAAATTGTAAAAAAGCTTGCATTTGCATTGTAACAAATTGTAAATATATTTTGTATATCCGTTATATATATAAAGGATATTGGCATACATGAAGTATAAACCATTTTCTTTTTCTTTATTTTCTCCTACACACTAACCTTTTACCAAATATGAAGTTGGCCGTTTTGAAAGAAACGGCTTTTTTATTTAAAATTTCTATTTCATATCAGGAAAATAGAATTTTACCCCTTTATCACTGCGCCATCTAACATATCCGGTTTTTGGAGTTTTATCAATATCAAACACACTTACTAATGCCCAATTACCCCTTATTGCAGTCAGGTTAATCTTCTGAGGAACATTTATCGTTCCGACAATTTGAGCATTTTCTTCTGTTGAAGAATAAAGTTCTTTCACAAAACTTGGAGATTCTTTTAAGAGTCTCAACCCGTATTTTCGCCCATACATATTATAAAACATAATCCAACTCATAAATCTGTACGGATCATCTTTTTTTATCCAACCACGTGAACCTGTACGGTTGTTATAAATTACTTCAACCCAATCCTCAGTTTCATCAGTAACGGCAAGAAGGCCCAAATTCTTTTCCGGTAAATATACAACAAAAAGTTCATTTGGTTTTACTGCTTCAGGAAATATTTGAGAACCAATCCAACTTATGCTATGTACAAGATTTGAGCTTTCATCAGGTTCTTTATATATAACAATTTCGTTTGGAGCTTGATAGAGTCCGAATGTATTGTTATATTCAATACTAACATACTCAGGTACTACACTTTCTGCAGCTAATGTACATAATGGCGCAAACACAAAAATAGCAAATATAATTAAAAATTTCTTCATTAAAACCTCCAATTATTCTCTAAAACTTATTTCTTCATAAGTTTTTTGAAGTTTTGCTCTGACATTGTTCATTTGACGTTCAATAACGTCATCTGTCAATGTGGCATTTTCGTCTTGCATTTTTATGCGGAATGCAAGACTTTTGAAGCCTTTTTCAATATTTTCGCCTTGATATACGTCAAAAACTTCGCTTCCTTTGAAGATATTTTGTTGAACTGCACTTTTAATAACTTTTTGGATATCATCAAATGATACCTTATCATTAATGACAAATGCTAAATCGCGTCTTACTTCAGGAAATTGTGGAAGTTTTTTAAATCTTGGTGTTTTTTCCTTTACGATATCAATAATTTCTTCCAAGTCAATTTCAAAAATAAATGCATCTTGACCTTTTATTTTTAATTTATCTTTCAATATCGGGTGAATTTGACCAAAATATCCGATATTTTTTAATTCCTTGCCTAAAACATTTATCTTGGCGCTTCTGTAAGGATGGAGATAATCCACATCTTCACAGGGTGTAAGCTTAATACGTTTTGTAATATCAAGTTCTTCAAACAAGTTTTCTAAAATACCTTTGAGTGTATAGAAATCGGTTTGGCCATTTGACTGCCACTTAGAATTTTCTATTTCTCCTGTCAAAACGCCTGCCAAAACACGGGATTCTCTAACGCCTGAAGATTTTTCATCAGCCGGACCTTCAATAATATATTTTTTACCGACTTCATAAGCCCAGAACGTTTTTTGACCATTATCCCAATTCATTTTCATACAATTCAGAATACTCGGAGCCATACATTGTCTGAGCATTGTGCATTCTTCACTTGCAGAATTCAAAACCTTAACTGCTTTTGTATCGTCATAAGGTATCATAAATTTGTCATACAAAGGTTTCCCAATTAACGAGTTTGTAACAATCTCATCCAAACCTGCACTTAGCATCAAATCGTTAACTTTTTTAATAACTTTTTCTTCTAACAGAATTTCAGGTGTTTGATTTTTGTTTGGAAGTGTCGGTGTAATTTTGTCAAACCCGTTTATTCTTGAAATTTCTTCTATCAAATCAATTTCTCTGGTTACGTCATTGCTTCTGTATGACGGTACTCTGAATTTTGCAGCCGCCGCATTATCTCCAAGTTTTTCAAATCCAAGGTTTTCCAAAATTGTAATACATTTTTCCGGAGCGATATCACAACCCAAAATCCGCTTGATTTGTGCATAACGAAGAGTTATATCAATTGGTTCAAGCTTATTTGAACCGGCTTCAACTACCCCTTCGATTTTTGCATCAGCAAGTTCAACCATCAATTGCATAGCTCTCATTAAAGCAGGTCTGATTGCTTCAATGTCAACTCCTCGTTCAAATCTTGAACAAGCTTCGCTTTTATAGCCTACACTGCGTGAACTTTTTCTGTTACTTTGAGGAGTAAAATATGCTGCCTCAAGTGCAATATTCTTTGTATTATCATCAATTTCGGAATTTGCACCGCCAAATACGCCGGCAAGACAAACACCCTCTTCTTTTGTCGCAATTAAAACGCTATCATGTGTCAATGTTCTTTCAACACCATCTAATGTAACTATTTTTTCGCCTTCTTTTGCACGTCTGACGCACAAATATCCGTTTAATTTGTTTAAATCGAATGCATGGAACGGAGTTCCGTATTCAAGCATTACATAATTTGTAATATCAACAACATTGTTAATTGCCCTTACTCCTGATGCCACAAGTCTTTTTTGCATCCAATCAGGTGAAGGCTTTATTTTTAAATCTTTTAAAATACCAATTGAATAGTACTTACATACATCATCATCAACAATTTCAACTTTAAAGCTGTCAGTTGACAAATCTTTTGTACATTCAACAGGAGAAAATTTTAATGGTTTATCAAAAATTGCGCTCAATTCTCTGGCTACACCAATTACAGACATTTGATCGCCTCTGTTTGCAGTTGGTGCAACATCAAGCACATAATCATCATCAAATCCGAGAACATCTTCAACTTTTTCACCGACTTTAACATCAGGAAAAATTCTATTTAAAACCAGGATGCCATCTTCTTCTTGATAGTTTCTTTCTGAAACCCCAAGTTCATCTGCAGAACATAGCATACCTTGGGATTCTACACCTCTTATTACAGCCGGAGCAAGCGTAAACATTTCACCTGTTTTTCTGTCCAAAACCTGTGAACCAACTTGTGCGTAAGGTACAATTTGACCTATTTGTATATTTTGAGCACCGCAAACTACAACCTTATTACCGTCTTTTGTATTTACTGTTACCAAATGCAAATGATCCGAATTAGGATGTGCGTCAATTTTTTCTATTTTAACTGTTTGAATATTAGTAAATTTAGGTTTTACTTCCTCAACAGCCTCTACCTCCAAACCGCTCATAGTAAGCTCATGAGCGACTTGCTCAACTTCTTTATCCGATAAATCAACAAATTCATTTAACCAATTTAGTGATACTTGCATATTTTATACCTCTCTGGTTTTTATTTTAGTACAAAAATTTAATAAAGTAAATCTTATTAGTATCGTAGTAGTACCAGCAAAATTACAATTTTGTTGCGTAAAAAATTAAAAAAAATCAAAAAAATATAATGCCCAAAATCAGTCAAAAAATTTATCCGACCTTTGACGGAGTGAACAATCAATGTTTGTGAGACAGTGACAAAAGCTCGCATTGTCTGAGCGGCAAAATATATCGCAATAAGTGCGGTATGACGAGAATAAAGCAAGTTTGCGAGCTTTGAGTCGAACAATTACAATTGATGTGAACGTAGGAGCAGGTCGAGTATTCTTTGGGTACTTTCTTTCTAAAAAGAAAGTACCTGCAGGGGGGCAGGGGCGGCATAAGCCCCGCAATATAAAATGAATACCCACCTTAATCCTCCCTAATAAGGGAGGAATTTTTAATGCAACAAAATTACAATTTTGTAAATTTCCCTTTACAAACTAACAAAATTTTTCTTGATGTTTTTTTATACATAGTGTATTATTAGCCTGAGGTGTGTGTATGAAATACGTGTCAAAATCAAGTTTAAATCAGATAGAAATCAATGACATAAACGAAAATTTGCCTGATCTAAAAAATATTAAAGAATCTAAGGCCGTTACAATTGGTAAATGGCTTACTAATGTAATAAGTAAAAACAAAAAAGTTATGCCAAATTCCTTATTACCTGCAAAACCTGATTTGGCGTACATGTTAGGTGTAAGTATCGGTACAATTCAGAACGCTCTAAGATACATTGAAGATTTGGGTTATGTTGAGTCCAAACAGTGTATTGGTACAATTATTCGGGACAAAAATTCTGACGAGTTGCGTAAACTTACTTCAAAACGAGAAATCGCAATTAATGCTATTAAAAAATATATTATTGATAATGGTTATAAAGTAGGAAATTCACTTCCTTCAACAAGAATGATTGCAAGTGAAATCAATTGTTCTGCTAATACAACCAGATTAGCATTAGAATATTTGAGCACATCTGGAATTTTAGAACATAAATATAAAAATTCCGATGAAGCAGGTTGGAATATTAAATCTTTGGATTTTTCGACGAATGAAATTTCAAACAGCACTCTTGTTAAGAAGGTTGAAGATGATTTGAAATCTTATATTACAAATAATTTAAAGCCCGGTGATAAAATTCCTGCTCATGAAGAATTATCCAAAAAGATGTCTGTAAGCATAAAAACAATGCATGATGCTCTGAAATCTCTTATTGACGAAGGAATTCTTCTTGCGCGCAGAGGTCGTTACGGTACAACAGTCCTAAAAATGCCAAATGATAATAATGTTTCCATAAAAAAAGAAACTTCTATTTTTGCCTCTGCACCGGAGACAGCCTTTTATTATTATGAAAGAATTCAAAACAATATCAAGAAAATGATTGCTGAAAATTATGAAATAGGTCAAAAACTACCGTCAATACTTGAGCTTTCAAAACAACTTGATATAAGCCCAAATACTATAAGAAAAGCAATCCACAATTTGGCAAAAGATGGTTATTTGGCTTTTTCCAGAGGGCGTTACGGCGGGACTTTTGTAATTGATATTCCCGAATCCGAGGAAGAAACATACAAATGGCTTGCGGTAAATCCTAAATATACAGAAATTTATAAAAATTAGCTATTGGAAAATTTCATGATACAATAAAGTTATAAGGAGATAATTATGACTTTAAGAAACGAACGTGTGAGAAAAGAATTGATGCGTGATATTTCAGAAATCTTACGTAAAGAAATCCGCGGACTTGCTGGTGTTGTATCAATTTTAGATGTTGAAGTTTCTCACGATAATTCGTTTGCAAAAGTTGTATACAGTGTTTTAGGTTCTCCCGAGCAGATTGAAAAAACAAAAGAAATTATCGAAAAGAGCACTCCTAAAATAAGATTTGAAGTCGGAAAGCAAATTCGTCTAAGACTCACTCCGGAATTAAAGTTTGTTTATACAGATTCTCTTGAAAAAGGCTCAAGAGTTAGTGAATTAATAGACAAAATTTCACGCGGAGAGATTTAGTGTTTGGATTTTTAAATATTTATAAGCCGGCCGGAATGACATCGCATGATGTTGTTGCTGTATTACGTAAGATTACAAAAATAAAACAGATAGGGCACACTGGTACACTCGATCCGTTTGCCCAAGGTGTTCTTCCTGTTTGTATAGGCAAAGCAACCAGATTAATTGAATATCTGGATGATGACAAAGAATATCTCGCAACCGTACAATTTGGCTCTGCTACAACTACATTCGATACTGAAGGAGAAAAAATATTTTCTTCAGACAAAAAAATTACTGAAAATGATATTTTAAAAGAATTGAAAAATTTTGAAGGAGAAATTGAGCAGTTTCCGCCAATATATTCAGCAATAAAAGTCAAAGGGAAAAAACTTTATGAATATGCAAGGAAAGGGGAAGAAGTTGAAATTCAGCCTCGCAAAGTATTTATAGAAAGAATTGAGTTAAAATCCTTTGATGAAAACTCTCAACAGGCACAAATCCTTATCAAATGTTCTAAAGGTACTTATATTCGCTCGATTGCCAATGATTTAGGCAAAAAGCTTAATGTCGGAGGACATTTGATAAAGCTGATACGCACTCAAGCCGGCAAATTCCGAATAGAAAACGCTGTTCAGCTTGATGAGATTGATGTTGAAAAAAATCTGATAAATCCAATAGAAATGCTTGATTTACCTATAATTAACGTTAACAACGAAGATTTGGAAAAAATTAAAAACGGAATTGAAATAAAGACACAAAAACAAAATCTATTGTCTTTTGTTCTTTTGGTATATAATAATAACAAAATCTGCGCAATAGGACAGGTTGAAAAAGACAAAATAAAATTAAAGAAGGTATTTTTATGAAAAAGACAATTTTGGTTATGTGTATGTTACTTATGGGTGGTGCAAGTTTTGGAGCATGTGAAGTTCAATGTCCTGAACCGTACGACCTTTCACATTCAGTTTCCCAATTTTTCAGCACTATAACGGGACAAAAATTTATCTCGGAAAAAGTCGGTGAAAAAATTATAAGAAAATCAGTTCAAAAAAACATAACAAGCGGGGAAATTAAAACGGATATAAAATCTTTCAGTGCAAGAGATTTAAAAGCAGGGAGATTTAAGTCAATAGAAATTACAGGCAAAGATGTTAATGCTCAAGGAATTATGATTTCCAGCTTTCATGCAAAAACTCTTTGTAATTTCAATTATGTAACCGAAAATAAGAACGGTGATGTTGTCGTAAAAGAAAACATGCCTTTAGCAGTGAAAATTGTTATAACAGAAGATGATATAAACAAGACTATGGATTCTTCCGATTACAAAAGATTAGTTGATAATATAAACAATATTGGCGGAAACTTTAATATCTTCCAAATTGATTCAACAAAAGTAAGACTAAAGGATAACAAGTTATATTACACAATGAAATATACATTGCCGTTTGTGAAAAAAGCAAAAGAAATTGCTTTCAGTGCTGATTTACGTGTTGAAAACGGTGATATAAAAATGGCAAATACAACTTATGAAAACAACTCAACTTCAGTAGATTTAAATAAATTCTCAAAAATAATAAATTATATCAACCCACTTGATTTTTCAGCAAAAATACTGGAAAATAGAGATGCAAAATTCAACATTGAAAATGTAAATATCTCAGATAAAAAGGTTACTATCGAAGGCAGAATGACTGTATTAAAAGATAAGGAATAGGTTATGCGTAAAAACGAACGTGTATTTTTAGGTGTTACAGCAGTTATAATGGTTGCAGTGTGTTGTCTTTTAGGTATGCGCATGCTTTATCACAGCGATACTAATTTAGTTGAACCTTTACAACCTGCAGAAAATCCTGTACAGGAAGAACCACAACAACCTGTTGAAAAGCCAAAAACCTATGTTAATGTATTTTTTATAGGTCAAAATGCTAATAAAGAAGAAGTTTATAAAGCAGTAAACAGAGCTTATGATGAAGAAGTTGACGGTTCAAAGATTAAGTTTGCTATACAAGCACTTATTACAGGTCCAAAAATGGATGAACAGGCAAAAGGTGTGTATTCTGAAATCCCGTCAAGCACAAGAATAATATCCATCAATGAAACTTCAGCCGAAGTTATTATTAATTTGAGTGCGGATTTTGAAAACGGAGGTGGTACAGAAAGCTTATACAAACGTCTGTATCAGCTTATAAAAACTGCTAAACGCAACACAACAAAACCTGTTTATTTATATATAGATGGCAGAAAAGCAGATGTTATCGGCGGCGAAGGAATTATGATTACACAACCATTAAATGACAATTCTTTGGACGGTTAAATGAAAGATTTAGAATATTATACAAACCTCAACTGGACACTAATCGAGGGAACTGATAAAGATTTTGACGGGAATTTATATCATTACGTTGAAATAAAAGAGATTCCAAGTTTTTTATTTTGTGCCAAAACTCCGGAAAAGGCTCGTTCAGGATACAAAGAACAGTTAAAATGGACTTTAAAAGTAATGCTTGAAATGGGTGATAAAATAACAGAGCCCGGTGAAGAGGATGACGAACCGGATTGGGAAAGTTTATGTCCCTAAAATATCTGAGATTATAGAGTCTTTGGGTTGATTGGCAGCGTTTTCAAGTGCATTTTGTTTATTTTGTAAAATAAAATTGTCGTCTAAAATTTTTGTAAATGCAACTGCACGTTCATATTTGTTTTGAGCTTTTTGCATATCGGCATAAGCTTTTTCCGCAGCAACAGCACTCGGCATTTTTATAGATAATAAATGTTCTTTTCCTGCGACCAGCAAGTTATATTTATCACTTCGAGCAATTACAGCTTTTATTCTTAAATATTTAAGATATTTTGTATCTTCATCTATCACAGGTATAAAATCACCTGTATATGCGCAATATGGTGTTGAAACTACTGGATCAGCTTTTTCTCCTACCAATTCCAAATCTACAGCTGTATTTGCAAGCTCTTCTTTAGCTCCACGTAAAAACAATAATACATTACGGTCTAAATTGCTAAGTGCCTTTCTGCCGCACATAGGTTTTAACATTCCAAAACTTTGAGATTGTTGAACTCTTTGAACTCTCATTTGATATCCCTTTTATAAAATTATAATTTCTACAAAATAACTTGTGATTATTTATTAACTAAAGATTTACAAAAAAAATCCTCTTTTAAAAAGGATTTTTTTGTAAATCGGTTTAAGATTATTTGTCAAAAATTCCATAAAAACTTTCCACAGTTGCTTTTGTTTGCTTTGCCGCATTCCTTGCTTCTTCAATTTGTCTTACCATTGATTCGTAAACAACCCTAGCAAACAGAGCAGCTTTTTCATACTTTGTCTTAGCATTTTGCATTTTGCCATAAACTGCTGCAGCTTCTGTAGAACTTGGAAGCTTATAAACTACAGTATCTTCTAATCCTTTACTCCATTTCCCAATATCAGAGTGGGGATGATTCATTGTTTTTACATGCAAAAATTCAGGAGTAATTCTATTTGGTTCTACAGGAGTGAAAAACGTACTATAATTATCTGCAGTTCCAGTGATAATCCTTGGAACTAAGTCTTTATCAATCATTAGTTGAACATCAACCATATCACATTCGGGGACACCATCTAATATTGTTTTTGCTTTTTTACAAGCTTCTACAAGGTAGGGGGTTATTTTCTCTTCAGGAATCCCTTTTTCTGCGATGAAACTCATATTAGTAAAGTGGGGTTGTGTATTTTGGACTCTTTGTACTTGCATGATTTATATTCCTTTCATTTTATGCATTTAAATTTAATTTTGATAAAGAATCATCCAATGCGCATGCTACACCTAAAGGACGATATATTGGCTTAGTATCTGCCAGTTCTTGATAATAATTAGCTGCCTTTTCACGACTTTTTAAGTGGATATTTAAAATTTGTTCACTATTGTCAGATTTTACAGCAACCCTTAGTATATTACCATCTGCTCCAAGCGGAGTGAATATTCCTGAATATACCTTTTCACCATGTTTAATTGACTGTTCAATACCATTTGGACTAAGTACCATATCTAAATCTACATGCGCAAGTTTATTATTAAAATTTAAAGCAGTGCCTAAATAACGTCTTGCTTCATCTGGTAAACTTTCTATTATCAAACCAAAATTCTTTTTAGCAACTCCTTCAGGGAATCTGTAACTTACACCTGTAAATTGCGGATGATTTTGAACTCTTTGTACTTGCATAAATATTATTCCTTTCATGTTTTTTACGCTGTGGTAATAAATCATGTAAAAGGATTTTTTTGCTAGTATTTTTACAAAACTTTACTAATTATTTTTAAAGAGACTTACGTTCAATTTCTTCTGTTGTTGAAACTTCTATAATATCGCCGATTTCAATGTCGTTCCATTTTGCAAAAGAAATACCGCATTCAAAACCTTGAGCAACTTCTTTTACATCATCTTTAAATCGTTTCAACTGATCAATTGCACCGCGGAAAATTTCTTCTCCGTTACGATAAAGGACTGCATCTTTGCTTCTTACAATCTTACCTTCAGTTACATAGCAACCTGCAATACGTGTAGTCTTACCGATTGTAAATACTTGACGAACTTCGGCTTTACCAAGTTCAACCTGCTTAACTTCCGGTTCAAGAAGTGAAAGCATTGTCTGTTCAATATCTTCAAGAATTTGATATATAATATCATATTTCTTGATTGTAACACC
This sequence comes from uncultured bacterium, assembly GCA_947169755.1. Classification (GTDB taxonomy): domain Bacteria; phylum Cyanobacteriota; class Vampirovibrionia; order Gastranaerophilales; family Gastranaerophilaceae; genus Stercorousia. The sequence goes on along the minus strand of CAMVQX010000004.1, from coordinate 5,876 downwards.
TTCTTTTTCAGCAGCCGCAAGTGCGTTTGAATCCTCTTTTACAGTAAATCCCAAAATCAAAGCGTTTGATGCAGATGCAAGCATTACATCAGCTTCAGAAATATCGCCAACACCAACATGAATGATTTTTGTCTTGATTTCAGTCGATTCTAATTGAGCAATAGCTTGTGAAACAGCTTCTGCAGCACCATTTGTATTGGCTTTGATAATCAAATTTAATTGAGGAATATCATCTTCGCCGGCAACTGCTTCTCTGCGGACATGAGCAGGTAACATTGCATCAAGACGTTTATCACGTTCTTTTTCTTTGCGTTCGTTAACGATTTGTTTCATTTCTTTTTCATTTTTAACAACTTCAAAATAATCTCCGGCCTGCGGAACTTCTGTCAAGCCTAAAATCTCAACCGGCGTAGAAGGTTCTGCCTTTTGAATTCTTTCACCTGAATCCGATAACAACGCACGAACTCTGCCGCAAGCTGTGCCTACAACCAAACAATTTCCGACTCTCAATGTACCGTTTTGAACCAATAGCGTTGCAACAGGGCCTTTACCTTTGTCTAAATTTGCCTCAATAACAACACCGGAAGCTTCAGCCTTTGGATTAGCTTTCAAATCTTGTACATCAGCTACCAAAAGAATATATTCCAAAAGTTCATCAATACCTGTACCTTGCAAAGCAGAAACTTTGACTGTAATTGTATCACCGCCCCATTCTTCAGGAACAAGACCGTGTTCTGTCAACTGCTGCAAAATTTTATCAGGGTTTGCATCAGGTTTATCAATCTTGTTAACAGCAACAATAATAGGAACTTCAGCAGCCTTTGCATGGTTAATAGCTTCGATTGTTTGAGGCATTATACCATCATCTGCAGCTACGACAAGAATTGCGATATCTGTAGCTTTTGCACCACGTGCCCTCATTTCCGTAAACGCTTCGTGTCCCGGAGTATCTACAAATACAATTTTCTTTTCTTTGTTATTATCCAAATAAACTGTATAAGCACCAATTGACTGTGTTATACCCCCGACTTCGGTTGCAACAATTTTGTGTTTTGAAGCTCTGATACTATCCAAAAGAGTGGTCTTACCATGGTCAACGTGTCCCATAATACTAACAACCGGTGCACGCCTTTTAAGTAATTTTTTATCAACTTCTGTAAGCTTTTTGACCTTTTCTTCTTTCTCTAACTCTTCTTCCATATAAGCATCTAAATCTTCATCCAAGACTTCAAGCTCATATTCGGCACATATCTTTTTAATTACATCTATATCAATAAGCTGGTTTACAGTTGCCATAACACCCTGAAACATAAGAAATTTAATAATTTCAGCCGGAGTTTTTTGAATTTTTTCTGACAATTCGCTGATTGTCATAGCTCTGTTTACAACAATTTGAGTAACAGCCTGAGCTTCTTCCTCTTTGTGAGAACGTTTTTTGTGCTTTTGTGCAGCAGCCTTCTCAAGAGAAATCATTTCCTGTTCTTCTTTTTTTGAATTGAAATCTTTACCTTTCTTCTTGTTGTTGTCTTGACGGCGTCTTGAAGGGCCTCTGTTTTCATAAATATCTTGAGAAATTATTGTTCTTTGTATAGGTTTTCTTTCACCTGAAGGTCTTTCAAAAGGTTTTTTAGGTGCGCCATCTTTAGGTTTATCTGTTTTATTAAAAGGTCTTTCCGGTCTATCTGCACGCGGAGGTCTTGCCGGTCGTTCAGGTTTGTCTGGGCGCGAGAATTTCCTTTCATCACCTTCTTGACGTTGTGGTGCACGTCTGACAATTTCCAATCTGTTTGTCGGTTTCGGTTTAACTATTTCAACTTTTGGTGCAGTTGTAACTTTTTTAACGACTTCAGGTTTCTTTTCTTCTTTTTTAATTTCTTCAACAATAGGAGCGTCAGAAGTTTTAGATTTTTTAACAACAAAAGCTTTAGGCTTTTTAACTTCTTTAACACCGCCGGATTCAATAAAGTCTTTAAGTTTTTTAACCTGTTCCATTGTAACAGTGCTTGAATGAGTTTTACCGGTTATTGAAATTTGTGCAAATTTTTCAAGGATTTCTTTGTTTGATAATCCCATTTCTTTTGCCAATTCATTTATCCTTATTGTATCAAAACTCATTTAGTAATTTTCCTTTCAAATCGTCCGGCACAGAAGCTTTCAAGATTTTTGAAATTTTATTTTTTTTGAAAGCTGCTTCTATACAAGTCTTATTATAACAGAGATATACAGATCTGCCAAATATTTTATTGTCGGGGTTTAAAATAATGTCGCCATGCTGATTTTCACGTGTGATTTTTATTAACTCATTACGATTTTTAAGTTGTGAACAGCCTGCACATTTTCTTGTTACCACTAAGCGCCTACCTCTGCAAGTTTTTCAAGCTTTAATTTTTGATCGTGTTCCATCAAAAGATTAATCAACTCATCTAAATCGCCGTCAATAACCGTATTTACGTTTAAATTATGATTAATTCTATGATCTGTCAAGCGTCCTTGCGGGAAATTGTATGTTCTGATACGTTCAGATCTGTCGCCTGTTCCAACCTGAGAACGGCGCAAATCAGTAATTTCCTGCATTTGCTTTTGAACTTCCATATCGTAAAGTTTTGCTTTCAAAATCTGCATTGCACGCTCTTTATTTTGGAGTTGCGAACGTTCTTCTGTACAAAAAATCATAATTCCTGTAGGTTTGTGGAACAACCTTGCTGCAGTTTCTACTTTGTTGACGTTTTGACCGCCTGCACCGCCGGATCTTGCCGTAGACATTTCAATATCTTCAGGTCTGATTTCAATTTCAACATCATCAACTTCAGGCATTACAGCAACTGTAGCGGTTGAAGTATGGACTCTGCCTTGAGATTCGGTAACAGGAACACGCTGAACACGGTGAACACCCGATTCATATTTCAATTTTGAATAGATACTGTCACCTTTCATTGAAATAATAATTTCAGAAAATCCGCCTGCTTCACATTCTGTTTTACTCAAGATTTGAGTTTTCCAGCCCTGTTTATCGGCATATCGCATGTACATTCTCGCTAAATCACCTGCAAAAATATTGGCTTCATCTCCACCTGCACCGCCTCTGATTTCAAGCATAATATCCTTATCATCCATAGGGTCGCGCGGCAATAAAAGAACCTTCATTTTTTCTTCTATTACAGGAATTTTTGCCTCGTTTTCTTCCATTTCAGCTTTTAAAAATGTTCTCATTTCTTCATCAGTTTCAGAATGGATCATTTCTTTTGCATCTTCAATTGCTTGGGTAACTTTTTGCCATTCGTGGTAAATCTCAACAGCTTCTTCCATGGATTTACGTTGCTTTGATAATTCTTTAAATTTGTTATAATCTTGAATTACGGCAGGATCTGAGAGAGTTTCACCCAACTCTGTGTATTTTTGTTCTATTTGTTTAATCTGTTCTACTATATCGTTCATAATTCGATTGTAACAGGAACATGAAAATTTTCAAATTTACATTTCTTTACAATATTTATTATAATGACAATTTTTAACTTTATCTTTTCTTAATATAAATATGGTAGAAAGTGTAAGTGCGTTAAAGCAAGTTAGTGTACAACCGCAAAGTAGCAGCAACTCTCAACCCCCTGTTACTAAGCCTCAAACTGCAAGTTTTGATAATTGTACAATTAATAATGATAAAAATTCATTTTTAAAAGAATATATTAATCTTCGCCTTGCAAAAGAGAATGTAAAATTGTCGGAAGATTGGGAAATTAATGTAAAATCTCCTGAAAAACTTTCTAAAGAAGATTCAAAACTTTTACGCGACGTAAGAGTCAATACTTACAAAGCAAGAGTGGATGACCTTTTTAATCTATTGGAAAAACCTAAAAGTTACGTTTTTCAACGTATAGGCGAAATGAAAATTTCAGATGAAGAAAAATCCAATCTGAAACTCTTAAAAGAAAAATATGACAACTATTACACAATAGAACTCAAAGCCGGCGATAAAACATACGATTTAAGAAATTTATCAGATGAAGACAAAAAAGAAATAAGCGATAAAAATCCTGAATTAGCACAATTCTTAGAGCAAGAACAAGAAAGCATAGAAGGAATTTCTAAGAAATTTTCAAGTGCCGAAATCAAAAAAGAAGTTCTTGCAGACTCCGGCAAATCTTCAAGATATGGAGCTTATGCGCTCGTTCCCGTATTGGCTGTTTTGGGCTTAAAAGCTGTACTTGAACAGAAAAAAGTTGCAAAAGCTATTAAGAATGATGAATTAAAATACTTAAAAGAACAAATAGAAATATTAAACAATGGAAACCCGCTCAAAAATCTTATGAAAAAAGGCGGATTAAAAGAATACGTTAAGTCAATGAAAGATGGTAAAAATAATTGGTTTAGTGTTCTTGCATTGGCTTTTGCAGGATCTTGGGATGATTGTTTAGGCTCTGTAAAAGACTTTTTCCAAGATCAGGATAATTTTGGAACAAAAAAAGCAACAGCAATTATGCTCCCGTCAATGGTCATGGGTGTTTTGACAAGTGTTGTTATTGCTCCATTAATGGATAGTATGGTAAACTTTAGCCGAGCAAAATCGTACATTGCTAAAAAAGCAAAAGCAGGTAATGTTCCAACAGATATTAAACTTCCAAACATTCCGACAGATAAAAAGACAAAAGCTGCATTTATCGCAGGAACAACATTACTCGGTATTTTATTCAGTGTATTCTGCTCAGGCTCAAGTTGGACATCAGAAATTTTGACTTATTTGCAGCTAAAAAATAACAAAAAATCATTAAAAGAAAATAACGTTTTAAATGATGAAGAAGATAAAAATTCATCCACTAAAAACAATTTTATGGCTTACGAAGCATACTCAGGCAAATTAAACGGCATCTTGGCGGCTGATCCTATTTCCGGTGCTGTATTTGGTGGTGCAGGTTGGCTTACAAGCGCTAATCCTTATGTAAATTCAGCAGCAACTGCAACATGTGGGTGTATCGAAACAATTACAGCAAGCGTTGAGCAATTAACAAAAGACGGCACTCGCAAAAAGCATATCGATAAAGACAAACAACAACTTTTGAATTCCGCAAAAGTGTAAAGATTTGTAAAGGTTTTTATCCCCTAAAATACTAATATAATGCCGATGTTTAAATGGCGCAATATTTATTTTAGCGTTTTGGGGCAATTTATTCTCCGAAAATTTTTTTATAAATTTAAGGGGATATTTTATGTCATCTAATTGGGAAACAAATTTAGATAATTTAACATACGGCAATTGGCAAGATTATGACAATGCCGTAAATCTAAATAATCAACCAATTTCGTATAATCAATATGCAGGTCAAATAAAAGGCGGACAAGCACTTCAACAACCGGTACGGGATGAATTTAAATCTTCCGAGTCTTCAGATAGTGATAAGTCGCATATCGGAAAATATATTTTGGGTGCACTTGCCTTTTGCGGTGTTGTTATCTTGAGTTCATTGGGCAAAGGTAACGCTGTAGCTTCGGAATCAAGCACAAAAAGTCTACTTAAAAGCTTCTTAGAAACAAGGGCGCAAACTAAAATAGCTAAGGCTCAAGCAAAAGCAGAAGCTGATGCTGCAAAAGCAGCCGAAAAGACAAGACAGTTGAGAATTGCAGAATCGCATAAAACAAAACGAAATAAAACAAACCAAGTACAAAAAACAAAAAGAAAAAATATTTTTGCCAGAATAGTAGAAAGTATTCAAAACGGTTGGACTAAAAGGGTAAAATATAAAAGTGAGGCAAAAGTAAAAGTTGAAGAACAAAGAACAATTGCCAGAAATGCAGAAGCTGACTCAAATGCAAGAATTGCTGAAGCAAAAGCAGATGTTAAAAAGACGGAATTGGAACAATCCGGCTTAAATCACAGGACGGAA
>CAMVQX010000003.1 GCA_947169755.1 uncultured bacterium | reverse complement strand
CACGTTCAGGAGTTGGGAAGTAAGAATCGATAGCATCCATCAATTCCCAAATTTTGTCAACCCATTTGTCTTCACCACGTTGAATTTTTGGGTTAGCTTGAGCAGCTTCCAAAGCTTTCAAAGCAGAACCGTGGATGAATGGGATGTTGTCGCCGTCGAATTCATAAGAAGTCAACAATTCTCTAACTTCCATTTCAACCAATTCTAACAATTCAGGGTCATCAACCATATCACATTTGTTAAGGAATACAACCAAGTTAGGAACGCCAACCTGACGAGCTAACAAGATGTGTTCACGAGTCTGAGGCATTGCACCATCAGTAGCAGCAACTACGAGGATAGCACCATCCATTTGAGCAGCACCAGTGATCATGTTTTTAACATAGTCAGCGTGGCCCGGGCAGTCTACGTGTGCGTAGTGTCTAGCTTGAGTTTCATATTCTACGTGAGCTGTAGAGATAGTAATACCTCTTGCTCTTTCTTCTGGAGCAGCGTCGATTTCATCGAATTTTTTCAATGCTGCTTGACCAGCTGCAGCCAAAACTGCTGTAATTGCAGCTGTTAATGTTGTTTTACCGTGGTCAACGTGGCCAATTGTACCAATGTTAACGTGCGGTTTAGTACGTTCATACTTTTCACGTGCCATGAGATTAATCTCCTTTTCTTCTCTACTTATACCACAATACTAATTAGGTATTTTATCTTACCATAACATAATATGCGCTCAAACTTTTTTGTCAAGGTTTATCAGTAAAATCTTACACGTGTCTTTCAGTCGGATGCAAAATCATTTCTGCAAGTTTTTCTGCTCCGTCAAATTTTCTTGTTTTCATTATGTTTGCAGCAGTTTCTCTGTCGTAGTCGACAAATCTGTGTTCTATTGAAAAACTTCCGTTTTTAAAATCAGCAACAACATAGCAAGCTTCAGGATTTTTTGTCATCGGACGTCCGACACTTCCGACATTTACAACAGTTTGTTTAGTGCTTGTTTGATATCCGCAGGGGACATGTGTATGTCCGCAGAATATCAAATCAGCTTTTGTATCTTTGATAATTTCTTCAATTTCTTTTATCGGCATATCAGGTAAAATATCTTCATTATTACGTCTTGGAGAACCGTGAACCATCAATACATTAACACCTTCAATTTCAAGTTCTTTTTGCGGTGGAAGATTTCTTAAATATTCTTTTGAATTTTCATCCAATATTTTCACATCATCTAAAAGTGCATTTGCCATAACCGGAAACTTATCTTTCATAAAATCAATTAGCGATGGTTCAAAATCTGAGATAAACTTGTCAGTATTTCCTTGAATAATTTCCCATTGAGTTTGTTCTTTAATAAAATCTATAACCTTTTGAGGCTCAGGACCTGCCATTGCCAAATCTCCAAGACAAAGGATTTTTTCACAATTTTGTGATTTTATATCGTTTAAAACAGCTTCCAATGCCTGAAAATTTCCGTGTATGTCTGAAAAAATTGCAACTTTCATAATCTCTCCTTTGTGTTATAATAATACTATGATACTACGAAGAAAATCAAAACAAATAGCTATAGGTAATGTGAAAATCGGAGGAGATGCCCCGATAAGTGTTCAGTCAATGTGCAACACTGATACTCGCGATATCAATTCAACATTAGGTCAAATACATGAAATGTCTGATTTGGGATGTGAACTTGTAAGGCTCGCAGTTCTTAATAAAGATGCCGCAGAGGCAATTAAAGAATTAGTAAAAAAATCGCCAGTGCCGTTGATTGCAGATATTCATTTTGATTACAGATTGGCTATCCAATGTATAAATAACGGTATTTCTGCACTAAGGTTAAATCCGGGTAACATCGGCAAGCGTGAAAATGTTGAAAAAGTTGTTGCACTTGCAAAACAACAGAGTATTCCTATAAGAATCGGTGTGAATGCAGGTTCTTTAGAAAAAAATCTTCAGGATTTAGATATACCGTTATCTGAAAAAATGGTTATGAGCGCATTAGGGCATATAAAAATTTTGGAAGATTTGGACTTTGATTTGATAAAAGTTTCTTTAAAATCATCTGACGTTTTGACAACTATTGAGGCATACAGATCTATTGCAGAAAAAATACCTTATCCTCTACACCTTGGTGTTACAGAAGCCGGCACAATGCGTGGTGGTTTGATAAAATCTTCAGTCGGACTGGGCACTCTTTTGGCAGAAGGAATCGGTGATACAATAAGGGTTTCTCTTACAGAAAATCCTGTTGAGGAAGTTTCTGCAGGATTTGACATTTTGAAAAGTTTAAATTTGAGAGAACACGGCGTTAATTTTGTATCTTGTCCGACATGCGGCAGAACTCAAATCAATTTAATTGAACTTGCAAAAAAGGTTGAGGCGAAATTTAAAAACCTGAATAAGCCTATAACAATTGCAACAATGGGCTGTGTCGTAAATGGTCCGGGCGAAGCAAAGCATGCTGATTTTGGTATTGCCGGCGGAATCGGAGAAGGATATATTTTCAAAAAAGGCGAAATTATTGCAAGAGTTCCTGAGGAACAATTACTTGAAAAGTTGGAAGAAATAATTATAAAATCATCTATATAGTATATTGCAGTTTTTGTAAAGAAATTATAATATGTTGATAGAGCAGAAGTATTATAATAATATATTATAAGAGGTATAATATGAAAAAAAGATATTTTATTATTGGTTTGGCAGTTATTTTGGCGTTGCCTGCGTTGGCAGAATTAACTGTTGATGATGCGGTTAGTCGTGATTATTTAAAATACCACGGTCATTCAACTGCTGTTATTAATACGACACAAAAAAATATTGCACAAATTGCGGGTGAACCATTGGAAGAACCACTTGAATATGAATATTACGGCAACCCTGTTGTAAGATTTATAAGACGTGTTGTAATGTATCTTGATCCTTCTGTTGATGATCATTCTTTTTATGAGCATGATATCAAAACTACCCCCAGATTTGACGATTTATAATAATCGGATCTGTTGATTAGGGAGCTAAAAATGAGATTATTAAAAATTTGTATAATTACTTTTGTCATGCTAATCGGTGCATGCTATTGTAGTGCCGATCAACTGACTGATGCTCTTGTTTCAAAAAGACAAATTCAATCGCAGCCCCTGATTAATATTCCTGACAACGATGTAATACAGGAAAATGAAGTTAAAATAAATACTCCTTCGCAAAAAAATAATCAAGCTGAAGTTGTTGACGATTTGTCAACGACAATTGTCGAACCGGAAGAAATTCTGCCAATCAGCTTTAGAGAATATGTTCCGAATAAAGGTGAAGTTGTATTCGGTTCAACAAGAAATTCTATAGATGCTATAAATCCTAATTGGAGAAATAACAGAGCCGGAGCAGGTTTCCCGGGAGGACGCGGCGCAAATCAACTTGTTATTTATACATCAGATTACGGTGAAAGAACAAATACAAATGAATTTGGCGCAGAAGCAGTTGTTATCGGAAATATTGTTACTGAATTGACAGGTGCTGATTCGGTTATACCAAAGGACGGTATTGTAATAAGCGGTCATGGACAAGCTAAAAAATGGATTAATTCCAGTTTGGCTGTAGGAACGAAAGTCTTTGTTGATAAAAATTCCCGCTTTATATATACGTACACAACTTCTGAAAGTTTCATTTTTGAAACAGAAAAGAAAATTTCCGAGGCTGAACGCATGATTAATTATTATAAAACCTCTAACCCTGATTTCAACTGGAAATTACCTTCAAATTATATTAATGAAGCAAAAGACCTTTTAAATAAAGCTAAAAAACACCCTGACGAGGTGCATAAATATTCTCATGCCGCTATTGAAGCTGCAAATGAAGCGTTGAAATGTTCACTGCCATTCAAAAAAGGGGAATTAAAAGGGGTATGGGTACGTCCGACTGAGACAAGTGAAAAAGCTATTATTGCAACTTTAGACAGAATTCAGCAAGCCGGTATTGATAATGTCTTCTTGGAAACATATTTTCACGGAAAGACGATTTACCCAAGCAAAGTTATGGAAGGATACGGTTTTACTCCTCAATATGAGCAGTTTGTGGGTATAGATCCGTTGGCTATATGGATAAAAGAAGCTCATAAAAGAGGAATAAGAGTCCATACTTGGTTTGAGACATTTTATGTAGGTAATGAAAATCCTGAAAATAATCCGCAAAGCATTCTTTCTGTTAATCCGTCTTGGAGTAATCGAACTAAAAAGGATTCTGAGTCAGTTTCACTGTCAAAATCTACTGCTGAGCATAACGGGTATTTTTTGGATCCTGCAAATCCCTATGTTCAAGATTTTTTGACCAAATTAATTGAGGAAATTGTTACCTGTTACAAACCTGATGGTATAAACTTGGATTACATCCGTTATCCAAATAGTGTCGGTACTAAAGATGCTTCAGATTGGGGATACACTGAATTTGCAAGGAATGATTTCTTTATGATTTACGGTGTTGATCCTGCTTCTATTCCCGTTAATGATCCTATGTGGTCAGAATGGTGCTCGTACAGACGGGAACAAGTTACAAACATGGTTAAAAAAGTTGGTCAAATCGGTCGGCGTACAAATACATACGTAAGTGCAGTTATTTTTCCTGACAGATTAGCTGCTCTTACCAGTAAGCATCAAGATTGGAAAACTTGGTCAACAAGAAATTATATTAATGCCTTTACTCCTCTTTTCTTAACATGTGATTCAAAAACAGCTAATAAAATGATGAGTGATGTTATAAAAGCAAAGAGTGACAGCACAGATTTTTATGCCGGTTTGTTTGTTACATTTATGGGCGGTGCTGATGAAGATTTGATAAGACAAATTCATGAGGCACGAAATGTAAATGCCAAAGGGGTAATCCTTTTTGATTATGCTCATTTAAATGATAAGTACATAAAAGCTTTGTCAAAGAGTGTTTTTGCACCACAAGCTCCGAAACAGTATATTCAGCCTTCAATTGATAAACGTAAAGGTTGGTGGATTTTTGGCGGATAAATTTTTATCGTATAATTAATTTGTGATTAGGAATAGTTTAAATTCTATAATTCAAAATAAGAATGCTTTGATGTTTATTACGGCATTAATTTTTATGGCTGGTATTTTAAGCTATTTCAATGATAATGCAGTATTGATTTCTGCTGTAATATCAGTTGTTGCAATAATTTTGCTTATCAAAAATTATGTTTCAACAAAATATGTTTTGTTGTTAATTTTTATGTTTTATTTTGGATTTTTTAATACCTGTTTCAAAATTCATTCAACTGATGCTCTTGTACCTTATTCTGAAAATAAAGTTACTTTAAAAGGTCAAATCGTGTCTATCCCTAATTCGGGAGTAGCAGAAAAATCTAAATTTTTTCTTAAAGTATTTGAACTGGATGGAAACAATATTTCAGGAAAGACATTTGTTACCGTTACTTCAGATGACAATGATTTTTCAAAGTTTCAAATAGGAAATTACTACAAATTTACAGGACGATTGAAGACTCCTTTTAAAGCAGGCAACCCTTCTCAGTTTGATTACGGAAAATATTTAAAAAATTTTGATACGTTTACGGTTTTTTATGCTGATGAAACAGACTGTGAGCAAATAGAAAAAGATTTAACTTTTAAATGGAAATTTTTGCAAGATTTAAACATACTGCGGGATAAAATAATTACTGTTCATTCACAATATCTCCAATCTCCGAATCTTGAAATACTCGGCGGAATAGTCTTTGGGGATGATGCTGTAGCACCGCCCGATTACATAAAAGCATCATTTATAAATTCCGGTCTTTTGCATATTCTTGCGGCATCCGGTATGAATGTTGCATTTATCTATGCGTTTTGGGTATTTTTCATGAAAAGGATACGTGCTCCGTTTAAATTCACTGTTGTGTCGGGCATGTTGTTGGTTGTACTTTATACGTTTATGACCGGACTTGGAGCTTCCGTTATTAGGGCTGCTTTAATGTTACTTTTTATTCTTGCGGGAAAACTTATTGATAGAGATTCAAATACAGTGTCTTTGCTGGCATTTGTTGCCATGCTGATGCTTATTTACAATCCTGCGTTTATAAATGATGTTGGCTTCCAGTTATCATTTGTTGTTACGTTTGGGCTTTTGACAAGTGCAAATGTTATTTTTGAAAAATGTAAAGAAAATAAATTTTTAAATTGGATTCTTGGCTTTATTTTAATTCCTGTGGTCGCGCAGATTTGGGTTGCGCCAATACAGATGTTTTATTTTAATACGTTTAGTTCATATTCAATTTTTGCAAATATTTTGAGTGTTCCTTTCTTAAGTGTTGTAAGTTTTGGAGGATTTATAAGCTCTATATTTGCAATTTTCCCGTTTGCCGATAAAATTTGTTTTATTCTTGATTTTGTTTTGAATTATGTTTTACACATAATTGTTTTTATTTCAAATTTCTTTGCGAACTTACCTAATTCAATTCTTTCAACAACTCATCCGTCTGTTATTCAAATTTGTTTGTATTATGCGATATTGCTTTTACTTACGTTATCTGTAAAAATCGGTTTAAATCGAAAAATTATTCTCTCTTGTGTAGGTTTAATTGTTTTAATTTTTCTTTTGATGATAAATATTCCGTCAAACAATTTGCAAATTATTATATTTGATGTACAAAATGCGGATTGTTTTCTTATCAGAACCCCAAGACAAAAGTATTTTATTATAGATACCGGTCGTGCAGGGTTTAAAGGCGGAAAAGCTCAGGCAAATTCAATAATTATAAAATATTTGAAGGACAAGGGAATTAAAAATATTGATGGGATGATTATAACTCACTTTGATAATGACCATTCGGGCGGTGCGGTTGATATTATGAATAATTTTAATATCAAAAAGGTTTATTTGAATTCTTTTGATAATAAATCTGTAACCTCTGAAAATATTTATAAAACAATAAAAGAAAAAGAACTTTATGCAGAAATTCCAAAAGGTGAAATTTATTCAGAGGATAATTTGATTTTAAAAACTTTTATTGCTGATAAAAAAGATGATAATGACAAATCTGTTATTACCCTTTTAAGTTTTAAAGGTTTTGATATGTTGTTTACCGGAGACGCCGGTGTGGGTGCATTTAGTGAATTGAAAAATTATATTCCGCATAATATAGAAGTGTTAAAAGTGGGTCATCATGGCGGTAATAATGTTGTAAATTCAAATATGATTGAACATTTAAACAATAAGATTTCCATAATATCAACAGGTCCGAATGCATTTGGACATCCGACAAAAGGCACACTTGATATTTTGAGGAATACAGATATCTATCGTACTGACAGACATAATTCAATAGAAATTTTATCTGACGGAGAAAAATATTCGCTATATTTATTTAACCCCCAAAAGCATAAATATGAATTGTCTAAAGAGTATAATGTAATATCACCTTAATAATACAAATTTTGTTTAATTGTAACAATTTTTGCAAGATTGAAAATTTTTGTGTTATTATCAAGTCAAAGGATATCATTAAAAAAAGGGGAAAAATATGATTTCAGTAAACGATTTAAAAACAGGCTTGACATTACAATTGGACAACGGGTTATGGTCTGTTGTTGAATTTTTACATGTAAAACCGGGCAAAGGCGCAGCTTTTGTTCGTTCGAAATTGAAAAACGTTGAAACCGGGCAGGTTGTAGAAAAAACATTCAGAGCCGGTGAAAAAGTAGCTAAAGCAATGCTTGACAGACGTGAAATGCAATATCTTTACAAAGAAGGTAAAGAATACGTTATGATGGATAATGAATCATATGAACAATTACAATTAACTGAAGATCAGATTGGTGACGGTATCAAATATTTGAAAGAAAATATGATTGTACAGGTTTTAATGCATGATTCAAGAATTATTGGTGTTGACCTTCCTGCTCACGTTGTATTGGAAGTTACTGATACTCCTCCGTCAGAAAAAGGAAATACTGCTCAAGGCGGTACTAAACCTGCGACTTTGGAAACTGGTGCAGTTGTAAACGTTCCGTTCTTTATCTCTAACGGTGATATGATTAGAGTTGATACGAGAACAAATGAATATCTTGATAGAGCGTAAGAAGTAAAACGTTAAATGTGAGTTATGAAAAGACAGTATCGCTTCTTCGTACAAAACTTGTTTTAGTTAGCAGCGTAAAGAACTTTTTATGTTTCACATTTTGTTTCTTACTTGGGAAGAAAGGTAAAAATTATGAAATTTGATATAGAATATGTAGAGAAACTGGCTAAAGTTTTGACTGATAATTCGTTGACAGAGATTTCTATGGAAGATGGCGAACAGGCAATTACATTGAGAAAAGATGTTATTGGTGTAGCTGCTGCTCCTGTTGCTCAACCACTTTCAGCTCAGCCCGCAACTGCCGCTGAACCTGCTAAAAGGGGTAAAGCATTGATATCTCCAATGGTAGGTACATTTTATTCCGCACCTTCTCCTGATGCTGAACCTTTTGTTAAGGTAGGACAAACTGTTAAAGAAGGTGACGTTGTTTGTATAGTTGAAGCAATGAAACTTATGAATGAGATTGAATCTGAATTTGCAGGTAAAATCACTGAAATATGTGTTTCAGACGGTCAACCCGTTGAGTTTGGTCAAGTTTTAATGTATGTAGAATAATGAAAGGTTAAAGTGAAACGCGAATGCGTTTCACTTTTTATATGATTTATGTTTAGAAAAGTATTGATTGCAAACCGCGGTGAAATTGCGGTTAGAATTATAAGAGCGTGCAGAGAAATAGGTTTGCCTACGGTGGCAATATATTCTCAGGCGGATTCAAATTCTTTGCATGTAAGATTAGCCACAGAAGCTTATTGCATAGGACCGGCTCAAAGTTCTAAGAGCTATTTGAGTATCCCTGCGATTATTTCTGCAGCTATTGCTTCGGGTGCGGATGCAATTCACCCTGGTTACGGTTTTATGTCTGAGAGAGCCGATTTCGCAGAAATTTGTGAAAAACACGGAATAAAATTTATCGGACCTTCTGCTGACGCGATGCGCAAAATGGGTGATAAGGCGACTGCACGTCAGACTATGATTGATAATGACGTTCCCGTAACTCCAGGAACAGGTATATTGAAAACTCCTGAGGATGTAAAAGAATTTGCTAAAAAAGTCGGATACCCGATTATTTTGAAAGCTACTGCCGGCGGCGGCGGAAAGGGTATGAGAATTTGCAGATCAGATGAAGAAGTTGAAACAAATATGAGCCTTTGCCAGTCAGAAGCTGAAAATTTCTTTGGCAATCCTGACGTTTATGCGGAAAAATTTTTAGAAAACCCACGTCATATAGAAGTTCAAATTTTGGCTGACAGTTTTGGAAATGTTGTGCATTTGGGTGAACGTGACTGCTCTATCCAAAGACGTCATCAAAAATTGTTGGAAGAAGCTCCTTCCCCTGCAATCAATGAAGCTACAAGAAAAGAAATGGGGGCAGCTGCAGTAAGAGCTGCAAAAGCTATTAATTACGAAGGTGTAGGAACTTGTGAATTTTTGCTTGATCATGATGGAAAATGGTATTTTATGGAAATGAATACCAGAATTCAGGTTGAGCATTGTGTAACAGAGATGATTTCTAATGTGGATTTGGTTCGTGAGCAAATTATGGTTGCTGCCGGAGAGAAGTTAGATTTTACTCAAGATGATATTATTTTGAGAGGGCATGCCATTGAATGTCGTATCAATGCAGAAAATCCTGAAAAAGATTTTATGCCTAATCCGGGTCAAATTACAGGCTACGTTACACCGGGCGGATTTGGTGTAAGAGTGGATTCTCACGCATATCAAGATTATACAATACCGCCTTATTATGACAGTATGATAGGAAAACTGATTTGCTGGGGAAGAACAAGAAATGAAGCCCGCAGAAGAATGTACAGAGCTTTGAAAGAATATGTTATAACAGGTATTGAAACAACCTTACCTTTCCATCAGGAAATTATTGAAGATCCTGTATTTATGAGCGGTAATTTTAATACCGGTTTTATTGAAGATTTTTATAAAAGACACAATAATAAGTAATTTTTGTGATAAAATATTGATATGGATTGGCGGATATTGTTTGAAAAATTAAAGACAAGATTTGAGAATCTAAGTAAAAAGCAAAAAGCTTATTTAGGTGCTTTGACTCTTGTCGTTGTACTTTTGCTCTGGGCGTTTGTATCTGCAGGCGTTATTACACATAATTTTAACAGAGCGCAGCTTCAGTTGGATAAAGACAGGCAGGAAGCGCTTATCCGCGGGATAATTTTAACTGAAACAAAAAATGATAGAAAATATTGGGAAATTTATGGTGAAACCGGAAACTATGACAGCAAAAACGGAGTTGCCTTGCTAAATAATGTTATTGGCAATTTTTATGACGAAAACAACAATGTTTCTATGAGCTTTGAATCATCTAAAGGTACTTATAATGAAAGTAAAAAGGAAATTTTCCTTTATGAAGATACTTTTATTGTTTTGAAAGATATGACTACATTGCGTGCAAATAAACTTGAATGGACAGGTAATGAAAATCCAATAATTGCAAAAGGCAATATCAGAATTACAAGAAATGAAGATTTCATAGCTCTTGCTGACAAAGTTGTAATAGATCCCGGCTATGAAAAATTTAAAATTGTAGGAAATTCAGTTTCAAAAATATATAAGGAGTAAAAGTGAGAAAGATATTATTAATAATACTCGTAATAATGCTAGGGCTTGGGGTTCAAGCAACAGATTTGATTATAGAATCAAAAACTCAAAGCTATACTGAAGATGAAAATAAAATAAAATTTGATGGTGATGTAAAAGTTACTGTTGATGATTTGAGGGTTGTCGGTGATTCTGCCGATGTTACTGTAAAGGATGGCGAAAAACTCGATACTGCAACATTTTACGATAAACCATATGCTTTTGAAATAAAGAAAAATAAGAAAAGAGAAGTAAAAGCAAATATATTGAAACTCTCTTTGATTACAAAAGTTGTAAAAGCTCAAGGAGATACTCAATCCATAGTTTTTGACGGAAAAACTCCTGTGGTTGTTATAAATGCTGATGAACAGGAATACGATACTAAAACCGGTATTATGATTGCGACAGGTAATGTCACAATTTTGTATAAAGAATTGGAAACTTTTTCTGATAAAGCGAAAATCAGAACCGATAAAAACGGTGATATGAAAGATATAGAGCTTATCGGTAACGCAAGAATCAAACAAGAAAGCGGTAATGATTCTTATGCTGACCATTTTCTTTATAATGCAAGTACAAAAGTTCTCGTTGCAACAGGAAATACAACCTCAAATGCAATAATGGATGATGGCGGAAAACTTGTTTTGAAATCAACAAGACAGGAATATGCGCAAGATAAGGGTATATTTAATGCATCAGGAAATGTGAGAGTTTGGTATCAGGATTATTATGCTGCCGGACCAAAAGTTACCGTTTATCCGAATAAAGAAGGCAAACCGAACGAGGTTTATTTTACTGGACGTTCAAGTATAACTCAGGGTGTCAGAACAATTTATGCTGATAAAATTACAATGACAATGAAACCTAAGAATTTTCATGCTGACGGTAATACAAGAACAGTTATCAGAAATATCGGCTCAGGAAACAATAGTGGTAGTGATGGTATAGGATTAGGTTTGTAATGAGTGTCGATAAAGCTTTAGAGTTATATAAAGACGGAAAATATAATGAAGCAATTGATGCATTTAGCGCTGTTTTGGAGACAGAAGGTGACAATGCCGAGATCTATAATAATATCGGATTGTGTTACGCAAATCTCGGAGACGATGAAAAAGCCGAAAAGAATTATTTAAAAGCTCAGGAATTGAATCCAAAATTACCTCAGGTTTACATAAATTTGGCTGACATTTATTATAAAGAAAAAGATATGGGAAGCGGGATTGAATTAATGTCTCAGGGTATTTATGAGATGCCGGATAATTTGGTATTAAGACATTATTTAGCAAGATTCTATATGGAAGATGCAAAGCTTGATCTTGCAATAGATGAGTTGGAACATATTTTGGAAAAACAGCCTGAAAATTATGATGTTTATTATGATTTAGCTAGAGTTCATTTTGAACTCGGAAATTATGCTTGCGCTATAGAAAATTTTGAAAATGTTTTGGAATTTAAAAGTGATAATGCTTTGATCTATTTTGCATTGGCTCAAGCTTATGAAGCAAATGATGAGATAGATAAGGCTATTTCAAATTATCTGAAAACAATTGCACATAATGATAGTTTTGCACCTGCTTATAAAAAATTAGGTGTGCTATTTTTTGCTCGAGAAGATTATGAAGATGCAATTGAATATTTTGAAGACTATTTAAATTTTGATATTCCAAAAGAAGAAACTGAAAAAATAAAAGGTTTGATAGCGAGAATAAAAGAAAAATGCAAAAGTATTGGATAGCGTTTTCATCAATAGAGGAATTAGGGAGTAATTTTATACAACGTCTGTATCATCATTTTGGGGATATAGAAAGTGCGTATTGCGCAAATGATTTGTCAGAAGTTGACGGTTTGAGTAAAAAAGCTGCTGAAAAATTTTTCAAGATGCGTGATAAGATTGATCCGGATAAAGTTTTGCAAGATGTTTTAAATCGCGGGATAAAATTTTTGACTTATGACGATGAGAAATATCCTTACATGTTGAAAAATATCTCAGATCCTCCGTCTGTTTTGTATTATAAGGGTGATTTATTTTCTTGTAATTTAGATAAAACTCTTGCGGTTGTGGGTTCCAGAAAAGCCACAAGTTATGCAAAAGATGCACTTGCGAAAGTCATGAACGGTTTTGCAGGAACTGATATTTGTATAGTTTCAGGTCTAGCTTCAGGCATTGATACAACTGCGCACAAATGTGCAATTGATAATAATTTAAAAACAATAGGTGTTATTGCAAGCGGTTTTGATTTTGTGTATCCTACCGCAAATAAAGAATTGTATGAAAAAATAGAAAACGGGTCTGGTGCGGTTGTGAGTGAATATTTCCCGACATTTGAACCATTACCGTTTAGATTTCCGCAGAGGAACAGAATAGTGTCAGGGCTGTCGTTTGGTACATTAGTTGCGGAAGCATCTTTGAAAAGCGGCGCTTTAATCACTGCAAATTTGACACTTGATCAGGGGCGTGAGCTATTATGTATTCCGGGGCTTATTACAAATCCGAATACCGAAGGTATTTATAAATTGATTAAAAACGGAGCAACGTTGGTTACTTGCGCTGATGATGTTTTAGAAGCTTTGGGCTGGGAAGTACAAGTGCAGCAGCAAGTTTTGTTTGATTTACCTGATTTGAGTGATGATGAAAAGCTTATTTATGAAGCTTTGGAAATCGAAGAAAAGGGTGTTGATGAGTTACAGGCATTTACAAAATTGAGTATTGATAATTTGTTGATGTACTTGACAACTATGGAGCTTAAGGGGATAATTAAACAAGTTGACGGAGACAGGTATAGGATAGGACTATAATGGCGCAGGCTGCAAAAAAAGAAAAATCATTGGTAATAGTTGAGTCTCCTGCTAAATCAAAGACTATCAAAAAGATTTTGGGGGACAGTTTCCAAATTGAAGCAAGTTTCGGTCATGTTAGGAATTTGCCGGCAAAAGATCCTGCAACACAGAACTTGGGCTTTGATGTTAATAATAATTTTGAACCGAAATTTGAAATTATACCTGGCAAGCAGGCTGTTGTTAAAAAATTAAACGATTTGGCCAAAAAAGTTGATAAAATATATCTAGCATCCGACCCTGACCGCGAGGGAGAGGCTATTGCATGGCATGTCAGACAGTTGCTGAAAGTGCCTGATGATAAAATTTTGCGTATTGTGTTTAACGAAATTACACCAAAGGCTGTTAAGTATTCGGTAGAAAACCCAAGATCCATTGATATGGATATGGTTCAAGCACAGCAAACAAGACAAATTTTGGATAAATTAGTAGGTTTTAAACTCAGCCCTGTACTTTGGAAACAAATCGGCAACAGAAATTTATCGGCAGGCAGAGTACAATCTGTTGCACTTCGTATGATTTGTGAGCGAGAAGAAGAAATTGAGGCTTTTGTTCCGCAGGAATATTGGTCTATTCACGCAGATTTGGAAAAAGACGGAAAAGTTTTTGAGGCTGAAGTTTCTAAAATTAAAAATCAACCTGTAGAAAAAAATATTCCTAACCAAGAAGAAGCACAAAAAATTGTTGACTATTTGCAAGAAACAGGAAGAGAATTTGAAGTTTCAAAAGTAACTAAAAAAACGATGAAGAGAAAACCGACAGCCCCGTTTATAACTTCTACTCTGCAAAGAGCTGCCAGTTCAAAACTCGGTTTTGGTGTTCAAAAAACAATGCAAGTTGCCCAAAAACTTTATGAAGGTATGGAAATTGACGGCACTCCTGTCGGTTTGATTACCTATATGAGAACTGATAGTGTCAGGGTTTCTGACGATGCCCAAAGTATGGCAAAAGATTTCATTTTGCAAAATTTCGGAGAAAAATATTATCCCGAAACTCCAAATATTTACGTAAAAGGCAAACAAAATGTTCAAGATGCGCACGAAGCAATCCGTCCTTCTTACCCTGAAAGAACTCCTGAAAGTATAAAACAATATTTGGACAACGACCAATACAAATTATATAAACTCATATGGGATAAATTTATGTCTTCTCAAATGGCGAATGCTGAAGTTGCTAATAAATCTTTGGAAATTTTAGCAGGTGACTATACATTAAAAGCCGGTACTAGTAAGGTTACTTTTGACGGATTTTTAAAACTTTATAATGATGCTGAGGACGATGAAAAAACGGATGATACAAAAATTCCGGATTTAGAAAAAGGGGACAAGGTTACTTGTAAAAAAGTAAATCCTAAACAACACTTTACTCAGCCGCCTCCAAGATACAATGAAGCGTCTTTGGTAAAAGCATTGGAAGAGCACGGCATTGGACGTCCGTCTACATATGCTACAATTATCACCGTCATTCAGACACGAAAATATGTCGAAAAGAAAGACAAAGCACTCCATCCGACACTTTTGGGCAGAACTGTTTCAAAACAGTTGTGTGCGCAGTTTGCTGATATTATGGATTACAAATTCACAGCCGGCATGGAAACAAAGTTGGACCAAATTGCTGAGAAAAAAGCAGTTTGGAACAAGGTTTTGAAAGACTTTTATACCCCATTTATAAAAGAGGTTGATAAAGCTCTTGAAAATAGCGAACGTGTAAAAATTGAGAGCAAAGTCAAATGCCCTAATTGCGGAAAACCAATGGTTTTGAGAACAAGCAAATTTGGATCTCAATTTTTAGGCTGCTCAGGCTTTCCTGATTGCAAGACAATGATGTCTTTAGATGTATTATCTGAAGTCGGAGAAGATGAAGAAAATAAAGAACCCGAAGTCTGTGAAGAAAAATGCGAAAAATGCGGTTCTGATATGATTTTTAAAACAGGTCCGTACGGCAAATATATGGAATGTACAAACGAAGAATGTAAACACAGAAAACCCTATAGAAAATCAACAGGTGTAAAATGCCCAAAATGTTCAGAAGGTACTATTGTAGAACGTAAATCCAAACGCGGAACAGTATTTTATGGTTGTGATAAATACCCAAATTGTGACTTTACATTATGGAATGAACCTACCGGTGAAACATGCCCGGAGTGCGGTTCACTGCTTGTTAAAAAAGTTTTGAGAAAAGGCACAACAATAACTTGTTCAAATATGAAATGTCATTATAAAAAAGAAGTTGATGAGGTTACTGCTGATGAATCCTGAATTGTATGAACGTTATTTAGCTAAAAAAGCAAAAAAATTGGGAATTAGTGTAGAAGAATTGAAAGCTCAAAATGCACCTTCATTCAGTAGTTCTGAAACATCTCAGCCTATTCAGTCTGCGCAGCCTCAATATGTTCAACAAACAATTCAAAGTCAGTTGGCTCAACAAGAGACTGTAATGCAGCCGGAAACCGTTAAAAGTGAAGTTCCGTCATATATTTTTGGTCCTTCAAGAATGAATGAAGATACTCAAACTCAGAACATACCTCAACCGGAAGTTATTTCACAGTCTCCATATACAGTTCAAAATCTAGAGCCGACAACTACTCCTGAAATAAAAGATACACGTGAAAATAAATTTGCTTTAATTGGTTATCCTCTCGGACATTCACTTTCAAAAGTTATCCATGAAGCAGGGTTCAAAAGTTTAGGAATCGAAAAGGCAAGCTATGATATCTTGGAAACTCCGCCTGAAGAACTTGTAGACAGAATTAAATCTTTAAAATCTGAAGGATATAAAGGTTTTAATGTAACTATACCGTTAAAGTTACCTGTTTCTTTGTTTGTAAACGAAGTTGATAAATATGCAGATTTGGCGCGTGCTGTAAATACGGTTTATATTGAAGCGGATAAATCCTTAAAAGCCTATAATACCGATGTTATCGGGTTTAGACGTGCTATACCTAAAGATATAGATTTAAGAGGTAGAAGTGTTGCAATTCTCGGAACAGGCGGTGCTGCTCATGCGGCTTGTGTTGCATTGAGTGAGTTAGGGGTGAAAAGAATAGACTTTTTTACGAGAAATATTCCAAATTCTATAGATTTGATGAATTATGTAAGGCGTCAATTCCCATCTATTACTTTTGATGTTTATCAAATTGAAAATATAAGAAGTTTATCTGAATACGATATGTTAGTAAACGCAACTCCTATCGGTATGCTCGGGAAAGCTGGTGATATGATGCCTGTTGAAATTTCGGCTCTGCAAACACTAAAAGAAGATGCCGCTGTATATGATGTTATATATAATCCCAGAAAAACCGTATTAATTAAAGCTTGTGAAAAATTACATTTGAGAACAATTACAGGTCTCGATATGCTTATATACCAAGCTGTTGCGGCACAAGAAATTTGGTTTGGCAATACTCCCGATTTTAAAGATATGAAAATTGCCGCATTGGAAGCTCTTTAAAATTTATTCGTATCTTAACGCATCAATAGGGTTAAGTGATGATGCTTTGTACGCAGGATATGAACCTGAAACGATGCCGACAATACCTGAAAATATAAAAGAGATAAGTATTGGCAAGAATGAAAATACTACAGGTCGTTTTAAAATGAGTCCGAATATGGCTGCCGAACCTATTCCGGATATAACACCTATCAAACCTCCGATTAGTGCCAAAACGAGTGCTTCTGTTAAAAATTGCAAATGAATATCGCCTGCAGTTGCACCAATTGCCATTCTGATTCCTATTTCTTTTGTTCTTTCGGTTACGGAAACCAACATAATATTCATAACGCCAATGCCGCCTACAACAAGTGATATTGCAGCTACAATAATCAAAAATATTGTTATTGATTTAATATTAGATTTCATTGTTTCCTGAAATTCAGCATTATTTCTGATTTCAAAATCGTTGTCTTGAGATTTTCCAAGGTTGTGCCTTTGGCGCAAAATCTCTTCAACATCTTTTTCTGCGATACTACTATCTTCGACTGATGCAGCTTTTACTAAAATTTGATTAACAGAACCCGGAAAATCCGTTCCGAAAATTTTCCGCTGAGCAGTAGTCAATGGGATTAAAATTAAGTCATCTTGGTCAAATGGTCCTGCTTGACCTTTTGATTTTAGTATACCGATTACTTTAAACGGAACATTACCGATTCTTATGGTTTTTCCAACCGCATCAATATCACCAAACAACTCCGTTTCAACTGTTGCACCTATCAATGCAACTTTTGCGGCATTTCTGTCATCATCATTTGAGAGTGATTTTCCGTTTTCAATTTCGTAATTTTTTACATAAAGATATGAGGGAGTAATCCCATATATTGTAGTTTGCCAATTGGAGTTTCCGTACATAACTTGTTTTGATGAACTCATTAATGGGGCTACATCTTCAACACCACGTGCATTTTTTTGTATTGCTGCAGCATCTTTTATACTTAGGGTTGGCTTTGAACCCATACCCATTGATACACCTCCAGTTTTTGCAGAGGCTGATCTGATTGTCAATAGGTTTGAACCCATTGATTCCATATTGTCTTGTACTTGTTTATTTGTGCCTGCACCTATTGCAAGCATTGCAATTACTGCGCCAACACCAATAATAATACCCAAAGAAGTCAGGGCAGAACGCATCTTGTTTACCTTTAGTGAATTTATAGCTATTTTAAGTGTTGATTTAAAATCTATCATGTTTCAGCATTCCTTGTCTTTAGCCATTCTTCTTTCGGCAAATCGGAAATAATTTTGCCGTCTTTAAATTTCAATATACGTTTGCAATATGCTGCGATATCAGGCTCATGAGTAACAAGCACAACAGTTTTGCCATATTTTTCATTTAAGTTTACAAAAAATTGCATAACATCAATACTTGTTTTTGTATCCAAATTACCTGTAGGCTCGTCTGCGAGTATCAATGGGGCATCATTTACAATAGCACGTGCAATTGCAACTCTTTGCTGCTGACCGCCTGACATTTGAGATGGCATATTATTTTCTTTTGCTTCTAAACCTACAATTTTTAGGGCTTCTCTTGCTTTTTCGTAGCGTTCTTTTTCAGGTATTCCTTTATAAATCATAGGCATTGCAACATTATCTATTGCAGAAGTTCTTGCAATAAGATTAAAACCCTGAAAAACAAACCCTATTTTATTGTTTCTTATATAAGAAAGCCTATCAGATGTTAGTGCTAATACATCAACTCCGTCAAGATAATATTCACCTGAAGTTGGCTCATCAAGAGTTCCCAACATGTTCATACAAGTCGATTTGCCCGAGCCTGAAGCGCCCATTATAGCAACAAACTCACCTTCTTCGATAGAAAAAGAAACATCATTCAGGGCATAAAACTGTTCTTCACCCATTTTATAAATCTTTGTTGCATTTTTTACTTCAATAAGCGGCATTTTATATTCTCGGAATCCTCATATTTTTCTTTTTATCTTTAGAATTTTTTCCTGATACGCTAATTATTATCTTATCGCCTTCTTGAAGACCTTCTCCGTTTATTTCGGTTACATTATCATCACTGGCGCCTGTTTCAATATCAATACGCTTAGGTTTGTTATCTTTTAAAATCCAAACACCTTGCTGTTGATATTTAGGACCTTTAACATCAGGTGTAAATTTTAAAGCCATATTTGGTACACAAAGTACATCTTCACTTTTGCTTGTGATAATAGAAACATTTGCAGTCATGCCGGGTTTTAGGGTATTGTCTTCATTATCGACATCAACAATTACGGTGTAAGTTACAACATTAGAAACTGTTGTCGGTGAAAGTCTGACTTGAGATACAGTTCCTTTAAATTCTCTATCAGGATACCCGTCAAGAGTATATGTAACCTCTTGTCCTTCTTTTACTTTGCCAATATCGGCTTCTGATACGCTCACTTCAATTTGCATTTTTGTTAAATCTTGAGCAATCAAGAATAATTCAGGAGCTTGGAAACTTGCGGCAACTGCCTGACCGACGTCTACTTCTCTTGATATAACAGTTCCGTCTACAGGAGCAATAATTCTTGTATAACTTAAATTGATTTGTGATATTTTTAGCGCAGATTGATATTGATTAATTTGTGCTCTTGCAGAATTTATCTGAGCAATATCTGATTTGTATGTACTATATTTTTCATCAAGTTCACTTTTTGCTATAAAATTTTTATCATACAAATTTTTATAACGCTGATACTGCTTTTCGTTAAAATCCGCAACAGCTTGGAGTCTAGCCAAATTCGCCTGAGCATTCGCCAACTGTGCTTGGTTTTGTTTAACTTGGGTTTCAAAGTTTGCAGGATCAATCAAGGCTAAAAGCTGTCCTTTTTTGACTTCAGAATTGAAATCAACATATATTTCTTTAACCAAACCTGAAACAGTAGAGCCGACCGATACAGTATTAACAGGGTTTATTGTTCCGGAAGCTTCAACAAATTCCGTTATGGTACAACGTTCCAAATCTTTTGTTACATATTTTGCTTCTTTGGTTTTAATAATTCCAAAAACTGCAACGCCCAAAATAATAATTGCTGCTATTAAAAACAGATATCTTTTTTTCATTATTTTTTATCCTCAATTGATGTCGTATTGCTTTGCGGAAGAGCTATTGCCTTTTCCAGATTAGCTCTTGCTACATTATAATTGTATACAGTTTGCACATAATTTACTTGCGCATTGTTATAGTTAACTTTTGCATCTTGAAGTTCTATATAATCGCCCAAGCCTACTGCATATCTTCCGTCTGCAAGTTCAAAATTTTCCAGAGTTTGTCTGACCTTGACGGCTAAAAGCGGAATTTGTTTTTCATATTGAGCCATATTTATATAGAGATTTTGAACTTCAAAATAAATATCTTGTTTTGCTTGATCTATCTCGTTTTCTGCAATTTTTACCTGATATTTGGCATTATCAATCTTATGTTTTTGACCTTTTATATTGACTGAACTTGAAATGTTTAACCCTGCATTAAATGAATTTGTGCTGTATTGATCTCTGTACCCGTAACCTGCTCTGGCAGACAGTTCAGGTAAGTATTCACGTTTTGTGTATTTTAGAGATTCCTTCATTGCACCTAAAGTAGCGTCAAATGCCTTTAAATCCGGTCTGTTTTTATAAGCAATTTTTACAGCTTCTTCAAATGTATATGGAAACGGTTGAAATTGATAGTTTTCAAGAATATTTATTTTTTCGGCCTGTGCCGTTAAAAATGCGTTATCAACATCGTCAGGTGTAACGCTAAGGTCTGGTTTTTCATCAATTCTTTCAAGGGTTACAGGTGCAAAATTATTTTTGAAGTTAAAAGTTTCAGTATTTTCAATTTCGTATTCCGGAGCAAATGCAACATACATAGAGTTGTTTAATTGCACAATTGCGTTTTGGTAAAGTTTTTCGGAATTTACAAGCGAGACTTTCGAATCACTCAAATTTACTTCGGCATTAACAAGATCTATTTTTGATTTTATACCTTCGTCAAAAAATGCTTTTGTACGTTGATAGTTACGTTCATTAATTTCAACGTTTGCCTTGTTTATATCCATTGTAGATTTTGCGGCCAAAACCCCATAGTAATTTGTTTTAACATTAAAAATGGTGTCAAGTACAACATCTTCAAAATTATAAAGTGAAGCAATTCTGTTGAAATTTTGCATTCTAATGTTTGCATTAGTTTTGCCAAAATTCCAAATTAGCTGATTTATACTTGCTTCTGCTGTATAAAGTTTTGAATTTGAATTCATTCTGTTTGTATGGGTATCTGTTAAGTTGTAGCCTGTTCCAATACCAAGTGTGGGGAAATATCCGGATTTAGCAATTCCGACATTGCCTTTTGAAATTCCGTAATTATATCGGGCTTTTTTGATTTTAGGACTATTTTGAAGCGCAAGATTAACACAATCATCAATATTTAAAACGGCATTTTTTTCTACACTCATTTGCTCAACGGCAGCTGCACTCGTTAGTGTAAAAAATAATACCGGTATTAATAATAATGATTTATAAAATTTCAACGATTTCCCTCTACATCTTTATAACGATTATACTATAAAGATTGTTCATTTTCTAATCTTTTAAACTCCAAAAATCTCTTTGCATCATAACCATAAACGGAATCAATTCCAAACGCCCTACAAGCATATTGATTATAAAAATTATTTTTGAAGTTGTGTGTAAACTGTCGTAGTTACCCAAAGGACCTGTAGTTGTAGCAACTCCTGGTCCGATATTTCCGAGTGATGAAATCGCACCTGTCAAGCCTACTGCACTATTTTGTTCGATTATTGATATTAAAACAGCAGTTATACCAAAAATTAAAAAGTAAAAGAATACAAATACAATAATTTGTCTTGCAGTTTCAGGTTGAACGGTTTTACCGTCAATTTTGATATTTACAATAGCATTTGGATGAAGAATTTTTACAATCTCACTTTTCATTGATTTAAAAACTACAAGCCATCTTGCAAGTTTGATACCGCCGCCTGCTGAACTTGCACAGGCGCCCATAAACATAACAACAAAAAGTAAAAGTTTAGATGTATAATTCCATTTTTCAAAATCTACACTTGCAAATCCCGAAGATGTTGTTATACTGACAACTTGGAACAGCGCGTTTCTGATATTTTCGACAGTATCTGTATGATGGTTTAGAAATAGTGATATCGCAATTAATGAACTCATTAAAAGAACAAGTCCGAAATAAACTCTAAATTCTTCATTCTTAAATAATGAAAAAGGATTTTTTTGTACAATTGCTTTGTATTGAAGGTTAAAACTTACACCGGCAATAAACATAAAAGCAAATACAATCCAAGTTATTTTATCCGAATTATAACCAATGATACTTTGTGCATGCGGTGAAAAACCGCCTGCAGATAACGTTGATAGTGAATTACAAACAGCATCAAAACTCGGCATACCTGCCCAAATTAAAAAGGCAACTTCAATTATTGTAAATGCTAAATATACTTTCCATAAAGCCGAAGCAGTATTTCTTATTCTTGGAGTAAACTTATCTTCGTTAGGTCCTGGCGTTTCAGCAAAAAACATTTGACGACCTGCAACCGCAAACTGAGGTAAAATCGCAATAAACAGCACTATAATACCCAAACCGCCCAACCATTGGGTTAGCGATCTCCAAAAGAAAAATGCATGCGGATAATCAAAATGGGTCAATATAGTTGCGCCCGTTGTTGTTATACCTGATACAGATTCAAACAAAGCATTCAAAGGTTGTATCCCGTAAAATAGATATGGTATTGCACCTACAATACTAAATATAATCCAAGACATTGCAACAATAAACAATGCTTCACCTTTTTTAATATCGTTTAAATTTTCCAATGTTGTTGCATTCGGAACCGATTTTCTAAATAAAAACCCCAATCCTGCGGATACAATTGATGCCGTTAGAAAAGGGATTATCGAATTGTATTCACCATATATTAGCGCAACAATGACAGGAGTTAAAAGAACAAGTCCCACATACATCATTGTTAAACCGAGAGCATTTGCCAAATAATTTAAACGCATATTATTTCACCTTAAAAAATTCCTTGATTTGAGGAGCATTTTCAGCAGTTGTAAAGATTATCAAAACATCGTCCGTATGAATTTCTGTATCACCTTTAGGAATTAAAACTTTGTTTCGTCTTTGTATTACGCCTATAATTGCACGTGTCGGAAATTTTAAATCCATTACTCTATTACCGTTAAATTCCGGTAACACATTTATTTCCAAAACTTCACCCTGTCCTTGTTCGACAGTCGCCAAAATATCAACATTATTTTCCTGAAGATCGTTTCTAACTTCGTTTATTGCGGCATTTTTGGCTGAAATTGCAATATCAATCCCGACCTTTTCAAACAATGGGATGTTCAAAACTTTTGAAACTCTGGCAATTACACGTTTTACCCCAAGCTGTTTTGCGAGCAATGAACATAAGAGATTGCGCTCATCGTTATTTGTTATACTGATTACTACGTCTGCTGAACCGATTTCTTCTTCATCCAGCAATTTTAAATTCGTTCCGTCACCGTTGATAATGAGAGTATTAGATAATTGTTCCGCCAAATATTGGCATCTTTCGTAATCTTGTTCAATAATTTTTGTTTTAATTTTTAGCGTTTCAAGAGTTCTTGCCAAAATTCTTCCGACTGTTCCTCCGCCAATTATTGCAACTGTTTTTACGATTTCTTTTTCATGGAAGAATGTACCTGCCAAAATATCCAAAGAATGTGAAGTTCCCATAAATATAAGCTTATCGCCATCTTGAATTTCTGTTTCTCCGTTCGGGATAAATAGTTGTCCATCTCTGGTTAGACCTACCATAAGAGTATCTTTGGTAAATCCGCATTCTCTGACTTTTTTGCCAATAATTGAAAGGTGCGGTTGAACTTTGTATTCTAAAAGACGAGCTCTGCCGTCAGCAAAATTTTCGACATCAAGAGCTTGTGCAACTGTTACAATTCTGAAAATTTCCTGAGTTAAAAGTTCTTCCGGCCAAATTATGTAATCAATGAAGAAATTACAGAAATTTTCGCTGTTTTTTTCGAAACTAAGAGTATTTTTGTATTCTTCTTTGCTTACAAAACATATTGTTCGCACTCCCCCAAACTGTTTTGCAGTCATGCAGGCAACAATATTGGCTTCATCAATTCCTGAACATGCGATAAAAATATCGGCATTTTTAATATCGGCATTTTTCAATACTTCTATATTGGAAGCGTTGCCTTGAATAAAGCTGATATCTAAATTTGAGAGTTCTTCAGCTCGGTTTTCTTCTTTGTCGATTATAGTTATATCGTGGTCTTCAAAAAACTCTGTCGCAATAAGACAGCCGATTTCCGTCGCCCCGTAAATTACAATTTTCATATCTGGATTATAGCCTAATCGGATTATTTTGACAAGTTTTTATTCATTTATATTTCTTAATATAAGGGCAATTTCCGCAAAAAAAAATTGTTTAAGTAAATAAGGGGAAATATAAGAGAATTTTATGTCAAAAGTTTCAATGGTAAAAAGCATATTAAATACTGCAGAACATATGTTGGGGGCTGAAGTTAAGGTTACAACATCCCTAAACGCAACAAAGGGAGGGTATTCTAGGCTAAAGGGTATATTTAGATCTGGTCAAAACTACAAAACGTATGATAAAATAGTTTCTACCGCTGAAAGAAAAATTGTAGGGAACATACCGAAAGAGATAATTAATGTAATTGTTAAAAATCATCCGGAGTGTAAAGGTGAATTAATTCAAGAAGTGCAAGCAGCATTCGGAAGAACTGCAGAAACTCTGAAATTATGCCAAATTGCAGAAATTGATGCTGTAAAAACATTAGATGCTGAAACGTTAGTTAAAAGTATTGTAACTGATAATAAATCTCTCTTATTTGCAAATAGTAAAGATATGATTGATGTTATTAATACTGCGTCAGCTGAACTTGAAGCATCTTTATCTAAAATTTTTCCGAAATGTAAAGTAAAAATATCACATCTTGGCGAGGGTGCATTTGGCAATGGTTATAGGGTTGTAATAGTTGATGCTTCCGGGAATAGAGTTATTCCTGATAGAGTTTTAAAAGTTTTCAAGGACACTGATTTGTCAGGAGAATTTGTTACTGAATCTGTGACAAAAGCTCAAGAATTAGTTTCTGCAATGAGGGAAGATGATTTATTTAGGATTGTAAAAACAGTCCTTAATGAACGTCCTATAAATTCTGGTTTATCGGATGAACAAATTTTAAAGCGCATAAGAGATTTGCAATCCTCAATAAGTTCTGCAAAACCTCAAGAAGCTGCATCAAATATGCAACTTTGGGTACGTAATGTTTCGCATGTACATGGAGCAAATGCAGAAGCAAACAGTGTAATGAGATTAAAGCATATTTTAGGTCATGATATATCACATACAAATGCTGTTGATACAGATATGTTTGATTTGGGCAGTGGATTTTCTCTTACACGATTTTCTGATAATACACTTCCAAATATAACTTCTAAAATTAATTTTGAACAACTTGGTTTAAAGGCAGGAGATTTGCATGCCGGTAATTTAGTAAATGGGCGAATTGTTGACTTTGGTGCAATCACTATGGCCGAACCAAGACTCGCAGATAAAACTGTTTTAAAATACTTCAAAAAGATAATAAACAGAACTAACCCAGATGAAAGGAACGCATTAATTGAACACTATAGAGCTATGGCTTCTGATCCCAGAACACCTCTAAGAGATAAAATTAATGTGGCAATAGATATTGTTGAAAGCAGAGCTCAAGAATTTAGACGAGCCAAGAAGATTAGAGTTGGAAACTTATTAGAGTTAGATAAACTAAAACTAGAAGCTCCTCAATCTATAGACATGTCAGTTAGAAAACCAAAATTGCATATGCCAGAAATTAAAGCACATGAACTCAGAAAAAAAAGAGCAAAAATTCCAGAATTGCATATGTTGCACGAGCCTGGAAGAATCAAAGTTCCAAGTGTTTTTAAACAGGAAGTTGGTTTTCCGATTGAGAAAATTGCGAAACATAGACCTTTAAAGCCTCCTCAATTTGCGGTAAAAGCAGTTAAATTACCCAAAAAATTAGAATTTGGGAAATTAAAAATTCCACAGGAACCTCATCAATTTCAAGCGTGAATTTTAAAAATTTTATTTAAACATAGACAATGTAAACACAATCAAGTAGTTTAGTATATTCAACGCAATGATTGCAACGATTGGTGAAAAATCTATTCCGTTATATGGCGGAATAAATCTTCTGAACCATTCCAGATACGAACTTGTGGAAGATTCTATAAATGCAAACGGTTGTTTATACCAGTCAATTGAAGGTATAAAACTACACAAACATCTGACCAAAATTAGCCAAAAGTAAATATTAAATAAGATGTTAACAGCGCTAATAATATCTCTTATCATAATTCTTTCCCTAGTATTGTAAATTATAATTGTGAATTTTTCTTAGTATCCTTACAAGTGCAGTTATTTCTTTCAGCCGGAAGATTTTCAATCATTTTAAACAACAAGTTTTTAAGATTTGCAACATTTGAATTGAATACTTGTATAACTTCGTGGTGAGAAACCGGCGGAACATCTCCGACCAAACCAGCATCATAATCAGTTATAAGTGAAATATTTAAAGGACACATATCCATTTCTTTTACTAAATAAGCTTCAGGAAATGCCGTCATATTAATAACTTCCCAGCCTTGATTTGTAAAGAATTTTGATTCTGATTTAGTTGAAAATCTCGGACCGTTAATTACAACAACTGTTCCTGTCTCGTGAACTGTTATCCCCAATTCTTTTGCTGTTTTAATAGCAAGCGAACGCATTTCAGGACAGTATGTTTCAGCAGCTGACGGGTGAGTAACAATCGGCCCTTCAAAGAAAGTTGATTTTCTTCCGTCAGTCCAATCTACAAATTGATCACATATTACAAAATCGCCGGGCTTTACGTGCTTTTGCAAACTTCCTGCCGCACAAGGTGAGATTACTCTTTCACATCCTATGTGTTTCATAGCCCAAACATTAGCTCTATAGTTTATTAAGTGCGGCAAAATTGTATGATTTCTACCATGACGAGGCATAAATGCAACTTTGTGCTCACCTATTGTACCGATAAATAAACTATCACTCGGCATACCGTATGGAGTATCAACTCTGACTTCTTCAATATTTTCCAAAAATTTATAAAACCCTGAACCGCCAAATACACCAATGTCTGCTAATTTTTTATTTTCCATAACCTCTCCTTTTTATTTTATTGTATCATCAAAAACTTGAAAAACAAGCGCTGTTTATGGGTGTTTCTCTGACACTTGATTTTTGTTTTTTTTATAATATAATATTTATATAATCGTCTTTAAAAGTTTTTGACTGCTGTCGAGAAACGGGTCGTTAGGGAATTTTTAAAGATTTCAATTTACAATTTAGAGGATTACATTTTGAAAAAACTATTACTGTTAACTTTTACACTATTGTGTGTACTGTTAGTCAACGCACCTGCTCAGGCAACTGATGTAAACGCTGTAAAAGAAACAATAGTAAAACATGCTATTGCAATGGGAGTAGATCCTGCTATTGCCCTGAGTATTGCGCGTACAGAATCTGGGTTCAGACATGAGGCGAGGAGTTCTCACGGTGCAGTTGGGGTGTTTCAGTTGATGCCTTCTACAGCAAGAAGAATGGGCTTAAATCCGTATCTTTTGAATGATAATATCAAAGGCGGAATTATGTATTACAAAAAAATGTACAATATGTTCGGATCTGTAGAATTAGCTCTGGCAGCTTACAATGCAGGACCGGGGAACGTAAAAAAATACAATAACGCTGTTCCTCCGTTTGCAGAAACAAAACGTTTTGTTTCAAAAATTATGACAGATGTCAACAGACAAAAATCTACACCAGATCCTGTTGTTGCAAAAGTAAAATTAGGTACATATTCAGCACAAGCACCAAAATCTGTTACACCAGTAAAACCGGAAGTGAAGATGGCTCCGGCAGGACAGGTTGTAAGTGCAAATGATTTGCAAGTAGAAACGGTTGAAGAAAAGCCGATAGAATTAAAGCTTGAAGCATTAACCGTTGCAATTTAAAAATCCTCTTTAAAAGAGGATTTTTTTTTGCGATAATTCAAATTGTAACAAAATTGAATCTTCACTTAATAATCTATCAAAAATTTTTTTTACAAGTGTTATATACTTAAAAAGGAGTATAGATTTATGCAAATATCAGCAATCAACAGTTGTAACTGTCCAAAACCTCAATTTAATTCATCATTAAATAGTTGTAATTGTCCGCCAAAACCTAAATTTACGTCAAACGGTTATGAAAATCCTATAAACAGAAAAGCCGAAAAAGGTCTTGCAATATGGACTTCAATAGGCGGAAGTGTTCTTGCAGGTCTTACTGCTGCAGGTTTGGCTAGCTTCACCTTCTTAACAAAAGGAACAGCAAATAGAGCATTAAAACTTACAGGAGTTGGTGCTGCTGTTGGTTTAGGCTTTATGGCACTAACTTTGCCTTCAAAACTGTATAATACAAAAGTAAATGCATTTGCTCGCGAAAAAGAAATGGACGTGTTTGCCCGTGATAAAGATTTGAAATCAAATATTATGGAAGAAGTAAACAAAGAAGTAAAGGATGAAGATGTTTCACTTGATGAAAAAGTAAATCACTATGCAACAGTTCAGATGGCAAACAACGGAAATGGTGTAATGGTCAAAGGAGCGTAGATGAGAATAAGTCCTGTCCAAACTTATACTCAATTTCAAGCGTTACCCTCAAAATCTGAAGATACAAACCCTATATCCAAAGGCGGAGAAAAAGCTCTGCTGGCTAAGGGTACGTTTCTTGCAGGTTTAGGGCTTGGCGCAAGGTTGTTGTTTGAATTCATGGACGACGGTTTTGTAGTGGATAAATTAGGCGAAAAAGCCAAAAAAATTAACAAAAAGAACTCTCATCTTTCACCGACAAAACAAATTATATCAGGAATTGGAATTTGGGGTGGTTTAATATTAATGGCTATTGCAGGATTTGCAACGATTTATACTCTCTTTAAAGCTCCAAAAATAAATTACCAAGGTAATATCAATGCCTTCAAAAAAAGTAAAGAGATGGACGTTTATATAAAAGGAAACGAAGCCGAAAAAGAGATTTACACCCAAATGAATGAAAAAGCAAAAGGTGCAGACGAGGAAGAAAAAGCCAAATTAAAAGAACAATATTTGCAAATGCAAATGGCAAAAAACAGAGTTCCTGATTTTGTTAAGTTAAAACGATAATTTATTTTGTGCTAATATAGATATATATGGAAGGGCAGATTTATAAAATTCATTCCGATTTTTATTACGTTGATAACGGCACAGGAACTTTTGAATGTAAAATTCGTGAAGTTTTAAAAAAACAACGTGAAAAAATCCTAGTCGGGGATTTTGTAGAGTTTGGCAATGGTGTTATAACAAGTATCATACCTCGCAAAAACTACATAAAACGTCCAAGTGTCGCAAACATTGACCAAATTATAATTGTATCAGCATTAAAAGAGCCGGATCTTGATTTGCATCAATTAAACCGTTATATTGCATTGGCAAAATACTATAATATTCCGACGGTTCTTTGTTTTAACAAAGAAGATTTGAAATGGGACAGGCATTTGAGTTCAAAGATAAAATCAATATACGGTAATTATAAAATTGCATATACTTCTGCTACAGAGCACAAGGGAATTAAAAATTTTGAAAAGATTCTTGAAGGAAAAACCAGTGTTCTTTGCGGTAACTCAGGGGTCGGAAAATCGAGCTTAGTAAATGCAATTAACCCAAAAATAAATATTCGTACAAAAGAAATTAGTGAAAAAACTCAACGAGGTACGCACACAACACGTCATTCAGAAATTATAAAAATAAATGATACATCGAGGATTGTCGATACTCCCGGTTTTTCAAATGTAAGATTTGATTTTATAATGCCGGCTGATGTGGATTTGTTGTTTGAAGATATTTCAAAATTTCGTGAGGGCTGTAAATATTCGGATTGTTTGCACATAAACGAGGATGGTTGCAATGTCTTAGAACATATTGACGAAATTGACTCTACTCGTTATGAAAGTTATTTAGCTTTTGTTGATGAAGCGAAAGAGTATAAAGAACGTGTAAAATATGAAGGTAAAAAGGAAGAACATTCTAAAAAAACTCTTCATAATAAACAAATGGCAAAAATCAGCGACAAAAAACGCCAAAGTGCAAGAAATACCCTAAGACAAAAAATATATTCTGAAATTGACGAAATTTAATTGATTTTATAACGAAATAGTTATCAAATTTTCAAACTTGTAATAAAAGCTTATTGGTAGTATAAATTTATTGTAGCTAGTTTGGGGGATCCACCCCTAAGTATCTCTTTCGAGGGTTTTCGATTGAGAAGAAAGGATAATTATGGAAAAGAATGAAGAAACTTTGAGAGTTTTAAGGCACTCTACGTCACACGTTATGGCACAAGCAGTTCAAAAACTGTTCCCTTCTGCAAAGTTAGCAATAGGGCCTGCTGTTGATAACGGTTTTTACTATGATTTTGATTTGACTGACGGGCATGCTTTTACTGAGGATGACCTTGTAAAAATTGAAGAAGAAATGAAAAATATCGTCAAGCAAAATCTGTCATTTGAAAGATATGTTATTCCTGATGTAGATGCGCAAATAGCTGAATTTAAAGCTCAAGGCGAAATTTACAAGGCTGAACTTTTGGAAGAACACAAAAATGATAATCCGACTTTGTATTTGACTAAAGATAAAGACGGAAATGTCATGTTTAACGATCTCTGTGCAGGTCCTCACCTTCCAAATACATCTTATATCAAGGCCAATGCATTCAAACTTTTGAAAGTTGCCGGTGCATATTGGAGAGGTAATTCTAAAAATAAAATGCTTCAAAGAATTTATGCTACAGCTTTCTGGTCAAAAGAAGAATTGGCTGATTATCTTCATTTTATAGAAGAAGCAGAAAAGCGTGACCACAGAAAAATCGGTGCAAAACTTGATTTGTTTTCTACTCGTGATGAAATGGGCGGCGGACTTGTTTTGTGGCACCCAAATCTCGGTGTGGTAAGAGAACAAATCGAGAATTACTGGAGAAGTGAACACAGAAAAAGAGGTTATCAAATCGTATATACTCCTCAAATTGCTAAATCAAAACTCTGGGAAAT
>CAMVQX010000002.1 GCA_947169755.1 uncultured bacterium | reverse complement strand
ATGACTCTATGTGCCTTTTAGATATTTTATCCGGCTACAAAGTTATAGCAATCCACCTTAACCATAATTGGCGAGGTGAAGAAAGCGATAAAGAAGAAGAAAACTGCCGTAATTTCGCTGCTTCCAAAAACATTGAGTTTTATTCCGAAAAACTTTCGCCGGATGTTAGTAAAACTGAAACTGCGGCACGAGATGCCAGGTACGAATTTTTTAAAAAATGCGCTAATAAATTTAAATCAAATGTAGTTTTTACCGCACATAATTACAATGACAACGCCGAAACCGTACTTTACAGAATTATTAAAGGCACCGGAGTTATTGGTTTGCAAGGCATATCCGATAAAAGAGAGATTTTTTATCGTCCGCTCTTAACTACTACACGAGAAGAAATTGAAAAATATTGCAAAGAACACAAACTTACCCCAAACAAAGACAGCTCAAACGAAAATACAAAATACAAAAGAAATTTAATCCGAAAAAAAATTATACCAATAATGCAGGAAATTAATCCTAATGTAATAAAAGCATTAAACTCATTGTCCGAAATTTCGAAAGAAGATTTCAATAACGATAAATATAGAATTCGCGAACTTTTAATAGAAAACGAACTTGATTATGACAGAAAAAAAATTGAGGAAATTGAACAATTTATAAATAAAAATAAATCTTCAAAATCCGGTAAAACAATGTCATTAACAGCTAATTTATGGCTGTTTGTAAGCCAAAAAGAAATTAAAACAATTACTAAAAAAGAAAAATCCGATTTACAAATTGATATTTTAAAAGAAGGTGAATATAAATTTGAAGATAAAATATTTTCAATTAAACCAATACTTACCAACTCAAGTGAAGAAAATATTTATCCGAACGACTGTGAATTTAAAGCACTGATTTCAGTTAATAATATTGATTTTACACTACGATACCGAAAAGATGGTGATGTTATTCAACCACTTGGCAGTATAGGAAAACAAAAACTAAAAAAATACTTTAACGAAAAAAAGATACCAAATCATGAAAAAGACAATATAGTATTACTCTGCCAAAATAACGAAGTACTATGGGTATCAGGAATCGGTATCAGTGATAAAATAAAAGTAACGGAGAATCCTACACATATAATAGAATTGAGAGGCACAAAATGAAAGATGTAAAAGTTTTATTTACAGAAGAACAAATTCAAACAAGAATCAAAGAGCTTGCTAAGGAAATGAACAGATTTTATAACGGGGAAGAAATTTATGCCGTATGTGTCCTGAAAGGCGCCGTAATGTTTGCAGTGGATTTGGTAAAATATCTTGAAATGCCGTTAAAAATGGAATTTATAAGATTATCAAGTTACAATGGAGGAACAAAGTCTTCCGGACGGGTTAATGCAGTTGATATTTCGCTGCCGGATCTTAACGGAAAAAATGTTTTAATAATAGAAGATATTGTGGATACAGGATTGACCGCAAAATTCTTGCTCGATTTTTTAAACAATAACTTTCATACTAAATCAACCAAATTTTGCTCGCTATTGGACAAAAAAATAACAAGAGTAAACGATATCGAACCTGACTACTACGGGTTTGAAGTCGGAGACCAATTCTTAATCGGGTACGGACTTGATGATGATGGCTATTATAGAAACCTGCGCTTTATAGGATATAAAAATGTTTAAGAACATAAATAAATTCTTTGAAATTGAATTTGATGAAAATTTTTATAAAAACGTTTTCAAAGTGTTGAAGAATTTTATCAAATTTAGTTATGGCTGTATATCATATGACAAACCTCAATATTCGTTCGGGAAAGAGAACAAACAATCGCTTTGTGAAGTTTTGAAAGTTAAAAACACAGAATTCGGTAAAATAAAAATATCCGCAGAAAAGTTTTCAAAAGATGATATAGAAACCTTCCAAACCTGTTCTGTTGTAATCGCTAATATAATAAAAGACTATGAACTTTCAAAAATCATGAAAATGCAAATAGATGCTCTGCAAAAAGGGTATTTAGAAGTAAAAGAAGCAGAAGAGATAAAAACAAAATTCATTTCACATATCTCACATGAATTGAGAACCCCATTAAATTCAATAATAGGATTTTCTGATATGCTGAGCAATGAATTTGTCGGGAAACTTAATCAAAAACAAAAAGAATATGTAAATGACATAAAAATTTCAGGTCTAAATCTTTTAAACATGATTAATGAAGTTCTCGATATGTCAAGAATCGAAGGAAATTCTATATCTATTAACAAACAAAAATTTGAAATAAAAACACTTATAGATGAGGTTGAAAATATTATTAAACCGCTTTTAGGTGCCAGAAAATTTGAAAAAATAATAAATAATTTAACTATTAACACTGATTATCAAAAACTACAGCAAATTTTATTAAATTTATTGAGTAATGCCATAAAATTTACTGATAAAAATAAAGGAAAAATTACAATTACGACAAAATCTAAAAATAAAGAGGTAATTATTTCTATCAAAGATAACGGCATAGGAATAGCTAAAG
Source organism: uncultured bacterium (assembly GCA_947169755.1). Taxonomy (GTDB): domain Bacteria; phylum Cyanobacteriota; class Vampirovibrionia; order Gastranaerophilales; family Gastranaerophilaceae; genus Stercorousia. Next base: position 32,751 of record CAMVQX010000002.1, on the reverse strand, counting down.
AGAACCAAATAAAAATATTTGATAAATTCGAACAGGTTAACAGCAATATACCTAATTCTACGGGTCTTGGACTATCAATTGTAAAAGAATTGATTAAATTGCTTGACGGAAAAATTAATTTAAAAAGTAAAATCGGAAAAGGAAGTGAATTTACAGTTACGATTCCAAATTAATTAATAATTAAAAAATAATATCTTTACATTTTGAAATTAAAGAAAATTATGCTATTATTTTCTTTAAAGAGAGAGGTTATTTATGGCATCAATAAAAGACGCTTTTGAAGAGTCATTAACAGACAGTAATTCAATATTTAAATATATATTTTACGCAATTCCGGTATATTTTGCAGCAATGCCTTCAGTTACTGAGGCTCAAGTTCAGACACTTATAAGCGTACCGGTAGCAATATTACTTTTTGGCTTCATGCTTCAATGCACTGCAAATGTCAGAAACGGTAAAAATAGAATATTACCTTCATTTAATATTTTTTCGGTATTTTGGGCCGGTTTGAAAGGTATTATTGCACTTGCACCACTTGCCATACTTACTGTTATTATGCATGTGGCTTTGATAGCTTTACTCGCCAAATTACCATTAGAGCCAACTATGGTAAGCGTTTTTACCATAGTACTTGGTATCGTAATTTATTCATTTAATTACGTAGGATACCTTTTATATGCCCATAAATTTAAAATTACAGATGCTTACAATTTCATTCTCATTGCAAAATACAGTGTTGATGTACTAATTGCAATGTTCTTTATGGGAATATTTTTATTAATTGTTAATGTAATAATTACAGCTCCGGTTGTATACTTTATATGGCTATTCTTTGGATTTCCGAACCCGCTTATAGTATTCTATGCTTGCATGGTTACAGTATTTAATGCTGCAATAACCGGACACTACTTAGCGCAAATAGACTATGAAATTATTGAAGTTAACAAAGATGATATTGACAATGGAACTGATATACTCTAATTTAAAGGGACTATTGGCGTTGCACCGTTTAAATCAATATATCTGAAGAAGTTCAAAACAATTCCCGGCGCAAAAAAGTAATTGTTATTTACTGGTGTTATTTTTATCATAGAGTGAGTATCATCAACCTTTAAAACACTTGCCAAATATTGTTTACCTGCAGCTGTAAACAATATATAGCCCGTTTTTGATTGGATTTCATCAACGGTAAATCTGTTTTCTTTCGCGGAAGCAATTGCCATATAAAAAAGCTTTTCAGGGGTAATAATGTATGTTCTTGTACAGAGTTTAAATTCAACATTTTGCGGAGTAACAAGATATGCAGAATCATCTGCCTTTACCGGCAAAAACGTTCCGAAAACTAAAAATAGTAATACTAATAATTTTATTGTTCTTTCCATGATTCACCCACATTTATATCTATAACAAGCGGAACAGAGAGCGGCTGGTTCAATTCCATAGCCTCTTTTATTAAATGTTTTACAGTTTCTAATTCCGGTTTATACACTTCAACAACCAATTCGTCATGAACTTGAATTATCAACTTAGATTTCAAATTGTTTTCTTTCAATTTTTTGTCAAATTCAATCATCGCTATTTTCATCAAATCTGCGGCTGTACCTTGCATTGGTTGATTTATTGCAGCACGCTTAGCAAATTCTCTAATCATAGCATTTGAACTCGAAAGCTCAGTTTCAAGATATCTGCGTCTCCCAAATATAGTTTCAACAAAGCCTCTTCCCTGTACTTGAATTGAAGTAGCTTCCATATAAGCTTTAACTCTTGGATATGTCGCAAAATATTTATTTATGAACTCCTCAGCTTCACTATTTGAAATAGAAAGAGCCTTTGCAAGTCCATATTTGCTTTGTCCGTAAACAATTCCAAAATTAACAGCTTTTGACTTATAACGCATTTCTTTTGTAACAGCCTCAACAGGAACATCAAAAACTTTTGATGCCGTAAGCGTATGAATATCAATACCAGACTTAAAAGCTTCTATAAGATGCTGATCACCGGATATATGCGCAAGAAGCCTTAATTCGATTTGAGAATAATCAGCTGATAATATACAATAGTTCACCTTGTCCTGAGCAGCAAATGCATTCCTGATTTTGTTACCTTCTTCAGTTCTGATAGGTATATTTTGCAAATTAGGATTTGAAGAGGACAAACGTCCTGTAACCGTAGTTGCTTGATTATACGTAGTATGAATTCTATGATCTTTAGCATCAATCAAAGCCGGTAAAGCCTCTGTATATGTGGATTTTAACTTTGCATATTTCCTATACTCAAGAATTAATTTTGCAATTTCAAATTCTTCCGCCAACTCCTCCAAAACTGCAGCACTCGTAGAATATGATGTTTTACCGCGTTTTTTCTTTGATTTAAGACCTAATTTTACAAATAAAATATCAGCAACCTGCTTGGGAGAATTTATATTAAATGATACCCCTGCCAAATCATAAATTTTCGCTTCTATATTACTCAATTTTAAATTCATGTCATTTGTAAGTAATTTAAGGTAGTCTTCATCAATAGAAACGCCATTAAATTCCATATCCGCTAATACTTTGGCAAAGGGAACTTCAATATTATAAACAAGTTTTAATTCATCTTCTGACAATTCATTTATCCAATATTTTGTCAATTCAAATATAGCAGCACATTCATCAGCAACATGAGATAAAACATTTTCAATCGGGGCATCTTCAAATTTAAAAGAATTTTTCTTATCTAAGTGTCCACACCGAATTATTGCATGATTTAAATGTTCAAGACTTTGAATATCAAGCTCATGATTTCTGTTTGAATCTTTAACGTAGCTTGCAAGCATACAATCAAATATTGCTCCGCTAAGCTCTGTACCCACATTACGTAACACATTATACGCATTTTTTACATCAAATGTTGTCTTTTTAATTTTTTCATTTTCAAACACAGGTTTTAAAATATTTAATGCCTCTTTTAAATATGCATGTGAAACATAATAAACAAGAGTCTTTGAATTATTACCGGAAAATTTTATTCTCTCATCAGCTGAATATTCCTTATTAACTGCAAAACATATTCCAAAGATTGAAGTCGTAACAGCATTCTTAACATCAGCATACACTTTAAACGCAAACACAGATTGTTTTGATAAAATATCATATAATTTATTTAATCCGGAAATATCACTAATCAATTCTTTTTCATATACTAATTCAGAATCTTTATTTATTTCCTCCGTGACAGCTTTGGCAAAAAATCCTAATTGCATTGCCTCACCTTTTGACGGCGGAACAACAACATCAGAAGAAGCATTTTTGTTAAATGAAGATAAAATAGAATTTATATTTCTTATAAATGTATAAAACTGCATCTTTTTCAAGAATTCTGTAACAGAAGTCAAATCCGGCAATTGGATTTCTGTTTTTTCAAAATCAAAATCAACGTCCAAATCTCGTATAATCGTTGCCAATTCTTGACTTAGTTTAGCCTGTTCTTTTCCACTGCATATTTTTTCCCTGACAGACTTTTCTGGAATATTCTCACAATCTCTTAAAACCGCGTCTAAAGTTCCGTAACGTGCCAAAAGCATCTGTGCTGTTTTTTCGCCTATACCTTTAACTCCCGGAATACAGTCTGAAGTATCACCTCTCAAGCCTTTGTAATCAATAACTTGATTTGGATAAACACCTAATTTTTCATAAATTTTATCCCAGTTGTATTCAACGAGCTCACCCTTTGACGGCAAAATAACCTTGACACAACCCTCTTTATCTACAAGCTGGAAAGCATCTTGATCCCCCGTCAAAATATAAACCTTGTGCCCGAGCTCACAAGCTCTCTTTGAAATAGTACCGATTACATCATCAGCTTCGTATCCTTCTTTGGTATAAATAGGAATATCGAAAGCTCTAAGACCTTCATAAATCAACTCCATTTGAACACGCATCGGATCGGGCATAGCTTCTCTATTTGACTTATAATCGGAATACATTTCAGTCCTAAAAGTCCTGTGGCTGACATCAAAAGCGACTCCTATCGCATCAGGTTTGAGAGATTTATTTTTAAGCAGATCAAAAATCGCTTTAAAAAAGCCATAAACTCCCCAAGTAGGAATACCATCCGATGTTGACATTTGAGTTCTCTCTAAAGCATAATACTCTCTAAAAGCCAACGCATGTCCGTCAATTAGAATTAAAGTCTTTCCCATAACGCAATTTTCGCATAAATTATACAGAAATACAAATAATTAACAGAATTAAACTAAAAAAGTTCCTTTAAAGGAACTTTTTTATGCACTAATTTCTTTATCCTGACTTGTCGGAAGTTTTACAACTTCAGCATTTTTTCTGTTTTTAACCATATCAGCAGTTACAACAAATTTTTTCATCTCAGGTTTATTTGGAACATCATACATAACGTCAAGCATTATTTCTTCAACAATAGACCTCAATGCTCTCGCACCTGTTTTACGTTTGATAGCTTCCTGCGCAATCAATTCAATTGCATCCGGTTCAAATTCCAAATCAACGCCGTCCATTTCCAATAGACATTGATACTGTTTAATCACAGCATTCTTAGGCTCAGTCAAAATCATTTTTAAAGTTTTTTCATTCAACTGATCCAATACAGCATAAACCGGAATACGACCGATAAATTCAGGTATTAAACCAAATTTTAACAAATCTTCCGGTTGAAGTTTCTTAAGCATTTTAGCAGCTGCAGCATCTTTTTCCAATTGCGTCATAGGTGCTTTTGCACCAAATCCGACAGAGGTACCTTCACCTGCTCTGCGTTCGACTATTTTATCCAAACCGACAAACGCACCACCAACTATAAACAAGATATTGCTTGTATCAATTTCGATAAATTCCTGATGAGGATGCTTTCTACCACCCTGAGGCGGCACATGAGCAACAGTTCCTTCAATCATTTTCAAAAGTGCTTGTTGAACACCTTCTCCGGAAACATCTCTTGTTATTGATGTATTTTCAGATTTCCTTGAAATTTTATCAATTTCATCAATATAAATAATACCTCTTTCGGCCTTTGATGAATCAAATTCGGCATTTTGGTACAATCTTAACAAGATATTTTCAACATCATCACCAACATAACCGGCTTCTGTTAAAGTTGTAGCGTCAGCAACTGCAAAGGGAACATCAAGCATTTTTGCCAAAGTCTGAGCTAACAACGTTTTACCTGAACCTGTCGGGCCAACAAGTAAAATGTTTGATTTTTGAATTTCAACGTTGTTTTTTAAATCAGATGATTTGTTATGTTTTAAACGTTTATAATGATTATACACTGCCACAGAAAGAACTTTTTTTGCATCTTCCTGACCAACAATATATTCGTCTAAATACGCTTTTATTTCATGCGGTTTTGGAATAGGTTTTTCAGATTTAGAAGAGACTTCGCCCTCCTCACCTTCCTTATCTTTGTTTTCAAAAAATTCTTCATCTAATATTTGATTGCAAAGATCAACGCACTCATCACATATATAAACCTCAGGACCGGCTATAAGTTTTTTGACCTGATCTTGTGATTTACCGCAAAATGAACATTTTAAACGACTATCATCGTGTTTAGGCATATGTATATTCCTTTTTATTTAATTACATCTCTTGATACAACTTTATCAATCATACCATATTCCAAAGCTTCTTGAGGGGTCATGATATAATCTCTGTCAGTATCTTTTTCAATTTTCTTAATAGACTGACCTGTGTTTGAAGCCAAAATTTCGTTTAACGATTTTTTAATTCTGATAATTTCAGCTGCTTGAATTTCAATATCGGTAGCCTGACCTTGTGCGCCGCCTAAAGGTTGATGAATAAGAACTCTTGAATGAGGAAGAGCCATTCTCTTACCTTTTGTACCTGAAGACAATAAGAATGCACCCATAGATGCGGCCTGACCGAGACAAATTGTCGAAACATCAGCCCTTATATGCTGCATTGTATCATAAATCGCAAAGCCGGCCGTAACAGAACCTCCTGGACTGTTAATATACAACATAATGTCTTTTTCAGGATTTTCACTGTCCAACAATAACAACTGTGCTACTACCAAGTTTGCAACCATATCGTCAATTGGTGTGCCTAAAAAGATAATTCTCTCTCGCAATAATCTGGAAAAAATATCAAACGATCTTTCTCCTCTGCTGGATTGTTCAATTACTACCGGTACAAAGCTCATATCTATATCCTTTCTAATTACATAACTTTTGTTATTATAATCCATAAAGTGCCGTTGTAAATACGGCACTTATATTAGATTTTATTATTTAATCTCTACTGTATTATTTTTCATCAAAAAGTCACGAACTTTATCATTCATAGCTTGCTGAGAAATTGATGCTAAAATTTCAGGATTTTGACCAAGTTGTTTAATTAAATCTTGCGGTTTTAATCCGTATGCAACACCAATTTGTGCAAATTTAGCTTCCAAATCTTTTTGTTCAAGCTTGATTTGTTCTTCTTTCGCAATTTTATCAATTACTAATGAATTTTTAATTCTTACAACTGCATCTTCACTCAAACCGCTCAAAAGATGATCTTCGCCTTGAGCTTTTACAAGAGCATCCCAGTTAATACCTTGAGCCGCAAGCCTGTTTTTATATTCTTCTCTCAATGAATGAGCTTCTCTGTCAATCATTGATTGGGGAATATCAACTTTAGAAGCATCAATTACCGCTTTGAAAATTTCATTTTCAGAATTTTGATTGTTAGTTCTTTCCCTTTGTGTTTCCAGATATTTTTGAATATCAGCTTTCAAATCATCTACTGTTTTAAAAGGACCAACTTTTTGAGCAAACTCATCATTCAATTCAGGTAATTTTCTTTCTTTTATTTCATTAATTTTAATTTTAAAAGTAGCAGCTTGACCTTTTAATTTTTCATCGTGATATTCTTCAGGGAAGGTTACTTTTATATCAAACTCTTCGTTCAAATTTTTACCGACAATCTGTTCTGCAAATCCGGGAATAAAATTTGAATGAGCCAAATCAAGCGGATAATTTTTCGCATCGCCACCTTGAATTTTCTCGCCATTACATGTTCCTTCAAAATCAATAACCGCAATATCAGTTTCCTTTGTTGGTCTGTCGATAACTGTTTCTTGGGTACTGTGTTGTTCCAACAATCTGTCTAAAGACTTTTGCATTGCATCTTCTTCAATTACAGCATCTTTAACTTCAAGCTTTAAGCCTTTATATTTTCCCAAAGTTACTTCCGGTCTTAATTCAGCCTTAGCAACAACAGTCAAATCCTCGCCTACATTAAATTTGTAATCAGTAATATAAGGCTGAGTAATGATATCAAGTTTATTATCAGCCACAGCTTGATTTATTGCACGAGGCATAAGGCTTTCAATAGCTTCTTGTTTAATTCTGTCGACACCAACGTGTCTTTCTATAACAGCGCGAGGAGCTTTGCCCTTGCGAAAACCGTCAATATTAACATACTGTGAAATTTTTCTTACCGCATTATTATATGCATCAACAGCATCTTTTGCAGGAATTGTAATATCCATTTTTACAACATTTTCTTTTTCGTGTTCCAAAGTTACTTTCATAAATTTTTCCTTCTTATAATTATACTCTTTGCTTATATTTTACCGCAAAAAAGATTTTGTGCAAGATTTTCACAGAGTTTCGTGATATAATCTAGGCATGGTAAGATTAATAAACGGAAAAAATATAGAATTTATATGTAATATGGCATACACATTTATGCATATACAAGAATATTTTACCCATGTAAGAAATTGGAATTATCCTAAAACCAGCCCATGTATTTTTGCAATGTGGCATGCAAACCAATTTGCCGTTTACGGATTAGAGAACAAAGGAAACATCAATATACTGATAAGCAACTCTATTGATGGAGAAATTGTATCTAGAGCCTGTTCAAAATTCGGATTCAAGATTGTAAGAGGTTCATCAGGCAAAAAAGGGGCTGTAGAATCCACAATGCAAATGATATCTCGGTTAAAAGCAGGTGAAAATGTTGCAATAATGATTGACGGTCCAAGCGGACCTTTGCACAAGGTGAAGAACGGAGTAATTAAATTGGCACAAAAGACCGGAGTTCCTATCATTCCGGTTCACTGGTATTCTCCGCAAAAAACATTTGTTACCTTACCATCTTGGGACAAAATGACAACACCTCTTTTTGATTGCAATATTCTAAATGCATACGGAACACCAATATACATAAAAGAAGATGCGACGGAAGAAGAAATAACTGCAGCAAAAGAAGAGATAAAAAAACAACTTTTTGAATTAGAAGAAAATATTCCGCAATACTATGAGGAGGCCAAAAAGAACAATTTATGGAAAAAATGAAGATTTCCGCAATTCAAATGTGTTCAAAGATTGGGGATAAAAAGTCTAACATTGAAAAAATCTCAGAACTTGTAAAACGGGATATTGATTCAGATACCGATGTTATTGTGTTGCCTGAAGTTTGGACTGTAGGTTGGTCTCCTAAAAATTTTCAAAATTCTGCAGAAGATATAAAAAACTCAGAAACAATAGAATTTTTATCTCAAATAGCTAATAAATATGACTCTTGGATAATAGGCGGAAGTATTATTACAAAAGAAGGAAGTAATTATTACAACACCTGCCCGATAATCAACAGGGAAGGTAAACTGGTTACCACATACAAAAAAAATCATTTGTTTTCATACTATGGCTGCGATGAAGGGAAATTTGTTACACCAGGGGATCACCCTGTTATGGTAGATATAGATGGAGTTAAAACCGGGCTAACAATTTGCTATGACATAAGATTTCCGGAAATCTACAGAGCCTACAGAAAAGCTGGCGCTGACTTGCTTATCAACTGCGCAGCTTGGGGACTAAAAAAACCTATTCCTTGGGAATGTATGACAAGAGCAAGAGCATGCGAAAACCAAAGTTATATGGTAGCCCTAACCCAATCCGGTTACATTGAAAACGATGAATGGAATATCGGTCATTCAAGAATAATCGATTACAAAGGGGAAACAATCTCAGAAATCAAAGATCAAAAAGAAGGAGCAATGACTGCTACATTAGATTTTGATTTAATGTACGAATTTAGAGAAAAATGTAAATGTATTTGTGATATAAAAGAACAATACGAGGTAAAATATGAAAAAAATATTTAGTTTAATATTAGGGATTATACTATCTGCTCAAATCGCAGCTTTTGCAAGTTGTTTTGATAAAACAATTTCAAAATCAAATGTCAACAAAAGTGCAGTATCTGTATTAATAAAAGATATAAATTCAGGTAAAGTCATATACAAACTTCATGAAAATCAACCCAAAATGCCTGCCTCAACACTCAAACTTGTAACTGCAGGAGCAGCTATTGATACCCTCGGATATGACTATGAATTTTCAACAAAGTTATACAAAAGCACAAATAACGATTTATATTTACAACTTGCGGGAGACCCGTTTTTTACCTCATCTAATTTGAATAATCTTTTTAAAACCGCAAAAGAAAAAAATATTGTAGAACCAAAAACTGTATACATAGACGATTATATATTTGACAGCACCATTTGGGGTGAAGGCTGGCAATGGGACGATGATTTAAACGTCCATATGCCAAAGTTTAGTTCTTACAATATTGACGGCAATATACTTAGGATTATAATCAACCCGACACAACCGGGTTCTCCTGCCGAAATAAAAACTGCAAAATTTTATCCTGTAACATTTATGAACCTCGTAACTACCGGAACATCAGATAATGTTTGGATAAAGAGGAATAATAACATATCTCCTGACATCATAAATCTTGAAGGTACAGTTTCTAAGCAAATGCTCAGACATATACCGATTAATAACTTAAAAAGATATTTCAAACTTCGTTTAGATGATGCAATACGATCTGCTAAAATTGATTATTACGGCAAATATCCGCAAATGAAACTTCCAGCAAGCAACGTTTATTTAGTAGATGAAACAAACCACTCTATTTTAAAAGTAATTCAAGCTGTTCTGAAAGATAGCAATAACCTTGCCGCAGAAAGTTTATTTAAGGCCGCAGGAGCAAAATTTGTTAATAATACAGGTTCACTTGAACATTCTCAACAAATGCTAAACAGCTACTTTAATAAAATCGGAATTAATAACAGCGAAATAAGAATAGTTGACGGAAGCGGGGTTTCAAAAAACAATTTGGTTACTGCGGAATTTATGACAAACTTTTTGGTAAAAATAGGACACGATGAACTTTTTGTTAATACACTTCCAACTCCGGGCGAAGGTACTCTTAAAGAAAGAATGTTATATTTTAAAGATAATTTGAGAGCTAAAACAGGGACATTGAGTGATGTAAGCGCTATTGCCGGTTATATCACGGCAAGAAGCGGTAAGAAATATGCTTTTGACATAATGATTAACGATCCCAAAAGCAACTCACAAGAGAAAAAATCTCTTGAAGAATACATTTTGCGTGATATCTACTCTAATTATTAGGACTTGTCAGATATCTTATAATAAGCACTGCAATTCCGGATAAAACGCCAACTATTGCAGCGGTAGTTGCACGTGTTTTCGGAATTAAATCTTTAATAATTTTGTAAGCTTCAATATTTTCCTTTGATTTTAAAAGCTCTGCAAGTTTTGCATCTCCGGAATTCGATTTAACAGCATCAAGTAAAGAAGCTCTTGAAAAGCTGATCATATCATAGGCATTTCGCTCAGATTCACTTACCAATAAATTTTTGGGCACTGCCTTTTGAAAAACATCAGGCTTTTGAGTAAGAAGATCCTCCAAATTGTACTTTCTGGGGGCAGCCAAATAACCGATACCGGCACCCAACAGTCCTGAAGCAACCGCAATTTCCGCAGACGAAACAGAAGGAACACTATTAGACATAATACCCTCCAAATAATAAACACATTATTATTTAAACTCTTAAAATATATTTTTGTCTACTTTTTTACATACTATTTACATCTCTTAATAATTCGTCAAACAGTTGAACCTGTGCTATATTTTATGATAGAGGAGGGGATATGGACGAACCTTTTGTAACAATTATCACACCGACACATAATTTACTGGATAATAATCAAGCTGATTCGTTTAATTTGCTTGTTGAACTTTTGGATATGCAAACATACCCTAATATTGAGCATTTGATTATAGATAAAGCATCAGATGACGGGACTGTTGAGTTTTTAAAAGAATACAAAAATCAAGGCTACCTGACTTTTTATTCAGGAACTGACACGGGCAAGTTCAATGCATTCAACAAAGGAGTTATGCATGCGAAAGGTAAATATGTAACATTTTTATCATGCGACGATTTTATACACGACATAACATCTATATACGACATTGTAAATACAATGGAAGCTAACAATTCGGATTTTACATTCGCTCCTGCATACTGCAGACACCCTGAGGGATTTGTATTTTTGTTTGCACCTTCAATGCACAATGCTTTTCAAGTTATGCCATGTGCAAGACAAGCTATGTTCTTCAAAAAAACAATGATTGAAAAAGAAGGATATTTCGATGAACGCTTCAAATTGCTTGCAGATTTCGATTTTATTATGCGAATAATCATGAAGGGATATTCACCTGCATATTTTGATACAAATTATGTAACATACAAATTAGGTGTTCAAGCACAAGAAAATCAGCAGAAAGCGGAAGAAGAAATTAAAGCAATCTACAACAAAAATTTCAGAACGCTTTGTCCGCTAAATGAGGATATCCTGAATAAAATGGCAAGATTATCAGAATTTCCCAAACCGCTTTTGGATAAGCTTGCAACTTATTTTCCGGAGGCGGACAGGAATCTTTTCTATGAAAAGTGTGAACAAATGCACCAAATAAGACTCAATGCAATTAATGCGGCTCAACAAAACCAGTTGCAAAATTAACTTTAAGTATAATAATAGTATGTGTAATAAGGAATTTTAAATATGACAGAACAAAAAATAGCTGTAATAGGCTGCGGAGTATGGGGCAGAAATATTGTCCGCAATTTTTATAACTTGAACGTACTTAATACCGTTTGCGATATTGACGAAGAAAATTTGAAAAAAGTAACTGAACAATATCCGGGCGTTAAGGTTACAAAAGATTTTCATGACATCATAAACAGTTCTGAAATTACAGGAGTATGCGTTGTAACTCCAAGCCATACACATTACAAAATGGTAAAGGCTATGTTGGAAGCCGGAAAAAATGTCTATGTTGAAAAACCGATTTCTACAGTAGCTGAAGAAGCGCGTGATTTATCAAGACTTGCTAACGAAAAAGGATTAGTTTTGATGGTAGGCCATTTGCTTTTATACCATCCTGCGGTTAACCGTTTAAAAATGCTCATTGAAGAAGGTGCTCTAGGTAAAATCGTTTATGCACAAAGTGACAGATTAAATGTAAATTACTTCAAAAACGACAGGAGCGTAATGTGGGATTTAGCACCACATGATGTTTCAATGATTAGCTACGTTACAGGCAAAGAACCACTCCACGTAATTTCGGCAGTTGGTTGTTCTTCAGAGCAAAACGAAATCATGGATATAACTCATATTGGTATTCAATTTGAAGATGGAGTTGTGGGACAAATTTCTGACAGTTGGATTACACCAAGAAAACATGTTCAACTTTTGGTCAGAGGTACAAAAGCAACAGCTATTTTAGATGATACATTACCGGAAAATAAACTTGTTATTTTCGACAATTTCGTAAAAGACAATAAACAAGATATCAAACTTGACTATTTGGAAATAGAACCGTTAAAACTTGAATGTCAGCACTTTATAAGTTGTTGTGAAACAGGTAAAAAAGCCCGTTCCGATGGGGACAATGGGTTTATGGTTACACAGATTTTGGAAGAGGCTGAAAAATTAATGTTGGGAGACAGAGTTAAGAAGCTTGATAAAGTTGATTTTGCACTATCTAGAACTAAGAGGTAATTTATGAAGATAAAAGGAAATGAAGCAAATATAGTATCGGTAACAAGAGTTTTTGTTGCATACGCTGCAATCGCCCTTTTGTATAATCAGACAACTTGGGCATACGTATTAGCATTTATTCTTACCGCAATTGCATTTGCTATGGACGGTTTAGACGGTTATTTGGCAAGAAAATTAAATCAATCTTCAAAATGGGGATCAGTTCTTGATATTTTGGGCGATAGAATTGTTGAAGTAACATATTGGACAGTATTCGCTGTATTGGGATGGATTAGCATATTTTTCCCGCTCGTATGTGTTGCAAGAGCATTTGTAACAGACGGTATAAGAAGTGTAGCCTTGTCTAAAGGGTATACAGCATTTGGTGAAACTTCAATGCAGGAAAGTAAAATCGGTAAATTCATCTGTGCTTCAAGATTTATGAGAGTTAGTTACGCAGTTGCAAAAGTTGCAGCTTTTATGCTTTTAATCGTTGTAAACACTCCGGGTATAGAGATTTGGTCAGGAACATCGATTCTGCATATGATTACAATGGCACTTGCTTGGATTGCAATTATATTCTGTGTAGTTAGAGCAATACCTGTTGTTGCAGAAAGCGGAAAACTATTTGAATAAAAATTTCTAATCAACGATTTTAATTCTTCCGTCGTCTTTTATGTCAACGGGTTCTGTGTGACGTTTAAAGTAGTTTTCAATACATTTTGTAACATCAAAATCGAATTTTTGTGCTTGATCGTATTTTTTCAACATCGAAAAACCGTCATGTCCCTGACAATAATAATCTGTAAGAGCTGTTTTATAGAATTTGTCAGTTCTCGGATTTTTAATATCAATAGGAGTTTCTTTACCTGATTTATCAATATATGAAGCAGATACAAGCTCACCGCCTTTGGATATTGCATATTTCAGTCCTGCGACATGTACAATTCCCGGTTTATTATTAATACTTACCATTGAAGCTGCCGAAACTTTTAAAGCATCAACAATTTCTTTTTCTGAATAATTTGCAATTACCATTTTATTTTTGAACGGTGAAATATCTTCAAGCCATCGGGTATCTAATTTACCGGGCTCAAAGTAGCCTCTTATTGTGGCGGAACCAAATAAAACTATATCTGTATCAAGTTCTTCCTTTATGCAATCACACATAAAGTTTGCATGTCCGCTGGGTTCTATAGAATCATGAGCCAAAGGTGGAGGTGCAGAATTTATAACACCTACAACATGCGGTTTACCTACTATATTTTCAAACCAAGCACGTACTATCGGATTACGGTTAAAAGTGCGAGTACTGGTAACATTGTTCTGAATTTTTTTGATAAGCCCGTTCCTATCCCAGTCAATATTTAATACTCCAAAATATCTTCCATCCCTGCCGGCTTGTGTAATTACAACAGGTTCGCCCGACTTTGAGTTAAATAAATTAACCCCATATTTTATATCTGGGATCAATTCATGTGAATGTCCGCCCAAAATTATATCAATACCATCAGTTTCTCGAGCTATTCTTTGATCATAGCCAAAACCTACATGTGATAGTAATATAATTCTGTTTACACCTTGTTTTTTTAAATTGTCAACTTCTTGTTGAACATCTTTTATAGTTGAATCAATATTATCAACCTGAAGTTCATCAAATATCTTTCCGTGTTTTATTCTGGAGAACAAATCAACCGGTGTAACGCCGATAATTCCGTATTTTGTTCCATTCACCTCTTGGATATATGATTTTTGAACTTTGTCGTACAATGGGTTTTCGGGGTTTACATTAATATTACAAGCCAAAAGTTTATAACCCATATGAGGAATCAATTCTTTAATATGATCAGGAGTATCATATTCATGATTTCCCATAGCAGTTGCCATAATCCCCATTATATTTTGCGCCTCAACCATAACCCTATTTGGATCAACCGGTTCTCCAAGCTGGATATCACCGGATGAAAGCTTTAAAATATCCGTATTTGGTGGAATTTGCCTGTCAAAAGCTTGTGATGCCGTAATAGTTCTCTCCACGTTAATCGATTTACCATGAAAATCGTTTATATAAAATATGCTTGTTTTATCGTTTTGTGAATTTGTGCCAACTTGACTCAACCCCCTAAAAGTAGTTGAATTCAAATGATTTATGGGACATAAACGATTTACTTGCATAGGTTCCCTCAAGTAATAAAACTTCTAAAAAAAAAATTTGCTATGCAAAAATATTTTTTTTACAAAAGTTAGCATAAAAAAAGCACCTTGTAAGGTGCTCCTGTGATGAAATTATTCCTCTATTTCATCGATAGCTTGAAGCTGTTTTTTCTTGTAATTGTGGATAACCGCATCTACAAGAAGCTCATAGGATTTCATTTTCTCAATATTAGGAAATTCTTCCTTGAGTTGTTGTCTGACCATTGCTTCCAGCTTTCTTTCGTCAGAGCTTGATTTCAATTCCTCAACACCGCTAATCATACTAATGTAATCTTCATACGATTTTTCGGAATTTTTATTCATAAAATTCAGCCAGCGAAGCCTAGGGCTGATATGTTGTTTTAAGGTTTTTACAATTTTCAAATTTCTGAATCTGTTAAACATTTGCCTACCCCACATTTCCTATCTTTGTATTATCATAAAGTATCCTAAAAAAAATAATTTACAATTTTACAAATAAAATTTACAATTCTTTATAATTTGCTAAAATCTGCAATGTGATTGTATTTAGCTTTTAATTTTGTTAAAAGTGCAAGACGATTTTCCTTAACATTTTCATCTTTGTCCATGACTAATACATCATCAAAGAATTTCTGAACTGAAGGATTAATATCTTCAAGTTTTTTCAGATATTCATCATAACCAAGTTTTTCATCAACCGTTTCGATTTGACTAAACAGTTCACTTTCAGCAGGAAGCACAAAAAGTTCCTTTTTGACTTGCTTATTGCTGTCTTCTTTCAATATTCTCAATACTCTGTTCGCACTTTCCAACAAATCAGGAGAATTCAATTTTGAAACAACTTCAACTCGTTTTATATAGTCATTTAAATCAGTCAAAGGATTTTTATTAGAAGCGCAAGCCTCCAAAACATTCTTTTGATACTTATCTGACAAGAAAATAATTAATCTTTGAATAAAGAAATCATAAATTTCATCAGTAACTTTTCCTGACACTCTTGATACAACAGAGCCTGCTGCATTTTTGATTTTGTCGACAAAATTTTCACCGTCTTTTGCAATCGGGAGTAATAATAAAGCTTCGTTTACAAGTAGTGACAAATCAATTTTTAAATTGTTTGTGAGTATCGTTCTTATTATACCTAAAGCGGCACGACGGACACCCAATGGATCTGAAGAACCGGTTGGCTTTTTACCTTCTGCAAAAACAGCACAAATATTATCAATTTTATCAGCAATACCGACAATTTGACCTTCAAGAGTTTTGGCAATTTCGCCATCCGCATTAAGAGGGAAATAATGTTCTTTGATACCTTCTGCAACATTATCAGGTTCTCCTGACACTCTTGCATAATCTGCTCCAATAAAGCCTTGCAATTCAGTAAATTCAAATACTAACTTAGTTGCTAAATCCGCTTTTGCCAAAAGAGCAGTTCTCTCAACTGATTTGTTATCTCCAATCATTAATTTAGAAAGTTTGACAAGTCTTTGCGCCTTATCATACATCGTTCCCATTCCTTTTTGGAATGTTATACCTTTGATATCTTCAACATAATCAGCTAAAGGCTTTTTAGTATCTTCGTTAAAGAAAAATACGGCATCATCAAGGCGAGCTTTGATTACGCGAACATTACCTGCTTTGATGTTTTCAAATTCATCACCGAGATAGTTTGTCATTGTAATAAATTTATTTATTAATTTACCGTCTTTATAAAGAGCAAAATATCTTTGATGAACAGCCATTACAGTAACAACGAGTTCTTCCGGTAATCTAAGGTAATCAGGATTAAACTCGCAAACTGCCGGAACCGGAAATTCGGTAATAAATGTAACTTCTTCTAATAAATCATCTGTATAATAAGGTTCTGCACCAAGTTTTGCAGCTTCTTCTTTTGCTCGGTCAATAATTCTTTGTTTACGTTCTTCCTGATCAACAATTACGCAGCAATTGCGCATTATATCAATATAGTCATCAGGATTGTTAATATAGACATTTTGCTGAGCAAACCTGTGTCCTCTTGTCACATTTGAACTTTCTTTATCGATAATTTTTATTTTTACTTCTTCCTTATCTAAAATAGATACAATCCATCTGATAGGACGAGAAAACTTTTCTTCGTTGTCAGACCAACGCATAAAATGTGAACCTTGAAGTTTCAATATAATTGAAGGAACATTTTCTTTTAAAAGTTCTACAATAGATTTTCCTTTGATAACTATTTTTGCGTGGATATAATCATTTTCCAAATATAAATCTTCAGGATTTATACCGTTTTTCTTGCAGAAACCTAAACCTGCCGGAGTAAGATTGCCGTTTTCGTCATAAGCAACTTTTTTGATAGGTCCTTTAACAATCTTTTCTTCGTCTTTACTTTCTTTATCAAGTCCTGAAATAATGACTGCTAAACGTCTTGGGGTAGCATAAACTTTTACATCTTCAAAAACTACCTTGTTAGAATTTAAAAAATTTTCAAACCCGTTTTTCAATTGTTGAATAGCTGATGGTATAAACTTGTACGGTAATTCTTCGCAGCCGACTTCCAATAAATATTTGCTCATTTTATATTCCTTCTCTTATGATAACGTTATACCAAAAGCAAATGATAATTGCAAATTTCTATTTCTTAATATCAATTTTATGTTCTTTGCTGATAGGATTTTGTAAATTCAATTTGATTCCCGTATCCGTCAATGATGTTTGAAAATCTTTATAAACTTGCCCATCTGTATCTATTAACAGAGAATCAAATGAATTTTTATCAATCCATACCCAAGTATCAAGATTTTTAAATTCATTGTTTCTGCCGCTCGCTGCTACTTCATGACTAATATTAAAACTCTGATATATACTTTCAAATGTATTTGGCTTAAAATTCTCCATAAAATATTTTTCTTCAAATCTCCTTAAAATATCATCTCTTAACTTTTCCATATCACGAACTCTGAATCCATCAAGCACCAAACCTGACAAATCATCCATATAAGCTCTGCTGATGTAATTTACATTATCGTGATCAAATATCGGCAAAAACGTATGGAGAGTATTAACAGCCATATCAATATATTTATCTCGTAAGTAATTGTACCCCTTCATATCGCCACGGCGCATTCTCATTACAGCCCCATAGTGTAACTTTTCAAAAGGATTTATTGATATATTGATTTGCGAAATTTCTTTCCTATCCTTTTTGCAGTATTCTACAAATCTTTCCATTCTCTTTTGAGTTTCAATATCTGTTATATCCCAGCCCGCAGTATCAAAAACTGCCGGTTTTTTGAGTCTTTTATAAGCAATGCGGGCAAGCTCCGGAAATTCATGCACATTTCCGTCTTTATCGTACGCAAACACCTGACTGCAATCAGAATCATAAAAAAGATATGTGCGATTTGCATAATCTATTTCGTCATTTACACTTCTGTGCAATCTTTTTGACATTTGTGAAATATCACTGACAGTATTTACAAAATCTTCAAAAGAAATTCTTTTTATTGGTGGAGTTGCTGCTAAATAACAATGTGCGCATGTATGCTTACACCCTCTGACAATTGGGATTGTGAGAGAGTTTTTACTGGCTAAATCAACTAATGCCTGAACTTGCGGCATTTCCAAATGTTCCAAAGTTGGCAGGCCGTTTTGAAGTCCTTCCACTAACTGCAATTCACTCTGATTAAGATTTCTCATACCTTCTTTATGCATAAATTTCCAGAGTGAAAAAAGATAATCAACAGCATAAACAGAATTTGATAATTTATACTTGCGATACTCTTTTAAAAACAAATTAAAATTATCTAATGCTTTTGTCGGTATATTTGCCCCAAAACTTGGCTGAGTAAGATTAATATTAGTATTTTTATTTTTTATAACACTAGGTTGTGTAATGTATGAAATATTATCAATGCGCATATTATTACAAAACATATAAAAATATTTTTTGCTATCTTGGGATTTTATGCTATATTAATTTTATAGAAAGAGGTATATATGTCAGGACACTCAAAATGGTCAACAATTAAACATAAAAAAGCAAAAGTGGACTCGCAACGCGCAGTTGTATTCCAAAAATATTCAAGAGAATTAATAGTTTCGGCAAGACTTGGCGGTGCTGATCCTGCTGGGAACTTTCGTTTGAGAACCGCTATTGAAAAAGCTAAAGCTGCAGGTCTTCCAAACGATAATATCAAACGCGCAATAGAAAAAGGAGCTGGTGCAGGTGCTTCTGATAACTATGAAGAATTAATATACGAAGGTTATGCCGCAGGCGGTGTCGCTGTTGTTGTTGAAGCTATGACTGACAACAGAAATCGTACAGCAGGTGATATCAGAAGTTACTTTACAAAATTCAACGGTAGTCTTGGTGCAACAGGTTGTGTCGGTTGGATGTTTGATCAAAAAGGTGTACTTACATTTAATGAAGATACTGATTTTGAAAAATTATTTGAAGCAGCAATAAATCTTGATGCGGAAGATATAACTGAAGAAGACGGACAATACAAAGTTTTAACGTCTCCGGAGAACTTCCAAAAAGTTGTTGAAGGGTTAGAAGCTGAAGGATTTAAACCTGAAACCTCAGAACTTTCAAGAATCCCGCAAAATACTGTTGAAGTTACGGATGAAAAAACTGCAGATCAAATTTTAAAACTTTTGGACAAGTTAGAAGAGCACGATGATGTTCAAAATGTTTATGCAAATTTTGATATTTCAGACGATATTATACAAAAATTAGAAGCATGATAGATAATTTAAAACAAATATTCTCTTTTTTGGACAACAGCTCAAATGCTAACGATATTAGAGCTGTCTTAGAAGAAGTTTTTCCTATAAGTGCAATTTATATTTATGATTCTACAACCGAATCATTAAGAGATTTTTCAAAAAATTGGCTGTTTATAAAGTCAAAAGAAATTGATGATGTTTTTGAAAAATTGAAATCGGAAAAATATGTAAAAGGAAAGACTAAATCTTACTATGCATTATATAATAACGAGCAAACTATCGGAATGCTTGAATTTAGCGAACATTTACACAGTAAGCTTTTAGAATTTCTTGAACTTGCAATTTTTTGTATCTCTTTAAAAATTCAAAATATTATTCTATCTGAAAGAATGCAAAAAAATATTGATTTTCATGATTCAATGAAAAACATTGCAAAAATCATTGAAACTCAATATGAAATAAATTATATTGTTCCGATTATCGGTGAAATGATTGATAAATTTGTATCCGATCATTTGGTTTACATTTTTGTAAATAATGAACTCGTTTGGCCGTCTGCTTGTAATGATGCAAAGATATTTGAACTTATTAAATGTTTGAATAACAAATCAGAGTATATTTTAACTCCTGATAAAAAAATAGGTTTGTTTCCGCTTATAAGTGAAAATAAATTGTTAGGATGTATTGTAACTAAAAGCACAGACAACGTCTTGAGTGAAAAAGAAATAGAATATCTTGAACAATTATCCTCGCAAGCTGCAACAACAATTAACAGGG
Source organism: uncultured bacterium (assembly GCA_947169755.1). Classification (GTDB taxonomy): domain Bacteria; phylum Cyanobacteriota; class Vampirovibrionia; order Gastranaerophilales; family Gastranaerophilaceae; genus Stercorousia. The sequence goes on along the minus strand of CAMVQX010000002.1, from coordinate 12,191 downwards.
CGAATGTTTATGCCGAAATTTTAAAACACGCAACTCTTGACGCTTTAACAGGTTTTTATAACAGGCGTCAGTTGGAAGAACGTATAAAACAGGAAATTTCAAGCGCAAAACGACAAAAACGCAATCTATGTGCAATAATGATTGATATCGACTTTTTCAAATCAGTTAATGATACATACGGGCATGCTGCAGGAGATTTGGTTTTGAAAACAGTTTCAAAAATAATAAAATCGCAACTCAGAGATTACGATATTGCAGGCAGATACGGCGGAGAGGAATTTTTGATACTCCTTCCCTACACAAAAATTGATGAAGCTAAAATGGTTGCTGAACGTTTGCGCAGTGCTGTCGAAAACAAAAAAATAGATATTTCAAAAATTTGTCCTGACAAAAAAGATATTAGTGTTACAATTAGTCTAGGTGTTTCTCAATACCAAAATGACAACAATTTTGTTACAAATGCCGATAAAGCCCTATATCAAGCGAAAGAAAGCGGAAGAAACAGAGTAGTATAATGAAAACATATAAACAGATTTGCAACACATTAGAAGATACAAAACTTTTGGCTGAAAAATTTGCCAAATTAATTAAAGATGGATGTTTTATAAATTTATACGGAGAAATAGGTGCCGGCAAAACAGCATTTGTAAAATTAGTTGCAGATGCACTTGATGTAAAAGAAAAAGTTACAAGTCCAAGTTTTGTAATTTTAAATGAATATCACACAGGCTCAATTCCTATCTACCATTTTGACCTTTATAGACTTGAAAATGAAGGAATAAAGACAATTTATGACGAGTTAAGAGAATACTCGGAAGGTAAACAGGTTACATTTGTAGAGTGGGCCGAATTTAATCAAAATGAAGCACCTTTTAACCATATTAAAATCAATGTAACTTATGATGACAATGATTCAAGAATTTATGAATTTATTTCAGTTGGTGAAGATGAGATTATAGAAGGGCTTTCTAAATGATTACACTGGCTTTTGATACCTGCTTAGATAAAATGTATGTTGTTTTAAAAAGTGATAACGAAATTTTGGCTTCCAAAATTATTGAAAATCACGATAACAAGTATCATTCTGCGTTTTTAATTTCTACCCTGCAAGAGGTAATGAGTGAAAATGGTATAAAACCGCAAGATATTGATTTGATAGGTGTAAATATAGGGCCGGGAAGTTTTACAGGTATAAGAGCATGTGTTACTGTTGCAAGAGTATTGGCTCAACAGCTAAATTGTAGGGCTGTCGGTGTATCGTCGTTAGAAATTTTGGCAAAATGCGTTCCTTCCAATCCGCTGGTTGCTCTTGATGCGCGCAAAAATTGTGCTTATCTATACGTGGATAACGAAATCAAAGGCGCAATACCTCTTGAAGAAGTGCAAAATCTGATTAAAACCGGTAAATACAATGTTGTTACCGACGATAAACTAAAACCAATATTAGGCGGAATATCTTATCAGCAATTGAACTTTCCGCTTGGAGAAACACTGGCAAAATTAGCGGAAGGGAAAAATGAAACTAATTGGCGGCTTTTAAAACCGCTTTATATTCAACCGCCACCAATGGGCTAGACGATTATTTCTTTTTCACCCTTGTATGTAACATAGCCAAGATTTGCTTTTGGCGGTTTTTTGAGATTTTTGCGCTTTGTATAAATTACCCCGACTTTAGACGATTTTGAGCCTTTCGAATACTCTTTTGCAAGTTTTGCACATTTCAAAATCAAATCATCAGAAGGGTTTTCACATTTTAAAAGTACATGAGATCCGGCGCAATCTTTTGTGTGAAACCAGTAATCCTCATCTTTGGACAATTTTGAAACTATATAATCATTTTGCCGGTTATTTCTGCCGACAAAAACTTTGCATCCGTCGATTTCAAACATCATCGGTTCTATAGCTTTTTTATCAGGTTTTTGTTTTTTTTCGGGTTCTATCTCAAACCCTATCTGAGATAAAGCCTCCATATCAGATGCAATTTCTATTGAATACAAAATATGCTCATAATAATCAATATCAAAACGTAAATTTGAAGCTAATTCAGACAGTTTGGTTAAAGAAGTTTTCCCCTTATTGTAAAGCTTATAAAAATTATTTGCATTATCTTTTAATGTTTTTGTTTCATCAAGCTCAAGATTAATTTCCTTATTATTTTGATAATCAAAAACTCTGATAAATTTCGAAAAATCTTTGTTGTTATAAAGATTTGCCATAATCAAATCGCCTTTTATACGATATTTGTCACAGTCTTTTTCTTTTTCAAGTTTATATTCCATTTTTTCCAGAGAATTTTTATCTTTTTTTAGGCGACGATTAATTATTTGGCGATAATTTTCTTTTACCGAGCGGAATTTTTCCTCATAAATGCAATCAGCATAATAATTATCAATTTTTGAATTTATATCACCTGATGTATCTTCAGAAAATGTATTTTGAGAAACATACCATGTTTTGGGCGGATTTGGCGGATATACATACGGTAATGTGCCTGCCATTTCTCGTTCACGGCTTTTTTCTGCACCGACATTATGTGCACAACCAAGGATTATATTTGTATCATAATTATAAAGAACAACATTTGAATGCTTGCCCATAAGTTCAATCGCAAGGCAAAGATATATTTTTTCCGAAAGCTCGTTATACGCTTCTATATACAATTCCAAAATTCTTTCATAAGGAGGCTGCGAGACTTTCGAGATGACAGCATTTTCCAAATATTTTCTAAGCAGCATACAAAACATCGGGGGCTTTTGAGGAATCTCTATAAGACGCTTTGCTTCAGATTCTTTGTTCATAAAACAAACGTGATAGTATTGCGGATTGATATTTAAATACAGTTTTTTAGTTTCACCGTTTTTTCTTATCGAAAGTAGAAAATCTCTCCTTGTAGGCTGTTGAATTTTTTGTATTCTCGAGCCGAGCAAAAAATCCTCATTTTGCTCAATCCACATCTTTAGCGTCAAACTATCAAACGATATCATAAGAATAGTTTATTACAAAAATTATAGAACTAAACAATTGAAATTTTAATTTATTTGTATTATAATTGACGTGCGGGAAAATCCGCAAAGTATTTTAATATATAAGGAGAATGTAAAATGGCAGTAAAAGTTAATGATTCTTGTATCGGTTGCGGTGCTTGCGAATCAATTTGTGATGCAGTATTTTCAGTAGATGGCACTGCTCAAGTTGATGAAGCTGCAGTTGCAGACAACATGGATTGTGTTAAAGAAGCAGCAGACGCTTGCCCGGTTGGTGCAATCGAAGTTGCTTAAGTATAAGAAAAGCAATAAAAAAGCCTCTCAATTGAGAGGCTTTTTTTATCTATATTCACAAACAAAAATAAATCTGCCTGAATCGTAATCATCATTTCGCTTTTGACAGACATATCTGTCGCTATTAGCATTTTCCAAATTATTTACGCGCATCTCCAAATCGTACATCCGTGAATTCAAATCACCCTTAGGTGTTTTAGCATCTTTTTGATAATTATCAACCATCATCGGTGCACTAATAATCATCCCAACACCAACCAAAATAACAACGACTATCGCATAACCAATTGCAGACATACCTTGTCTCATATAATCTCTCCTTTTTTGATAATCATACCACATATCAATTGCAAATTCAATAAAAAAGCCTTCAAAATGAAAAAATTTTTATCTCATTAAACTCTCTGAAAAACATTAATTATTAAAATTTATTTACAAAAAAGTATTATTTATACGGGTAGTTACAAAAATTGAATATTGTGGTAAAATATTGCTAAAAGGGAGAAAATAATGAACAAAATAAAATTAATAATATTAGGTTTAGTGGTTATTGTAGGGATTCATGCTAGTGCATCAACACCAATACCTACAAGAACTCTGCTAACGCAAACCGGCATTAAGCAAGTCTCAACAAACAATGCTTATGTGCAGGTAAATCCGCTTGATTTAGTTGCAAGACCTAATTTTTACTTGAATAAATATGTAAAAGTCAGAGCAAAATTCGACAAGTTTTCTACGCTCGGCTTGGATTACAAACCGGCTATGAAAAGTTCCGAAAATTACATCTCATTTTTAATCCAAAGACCTGATATCACAGATCACAATATTCCGTTATCTGAACTAAAAATATTTATAAGCAGAACCGAAGCCGAAAAATATATTGAATTGAATTCCGGAGATATTGTTGAATTCACCGGAAAGATATTTTCAAACGCCTTGGGAGATCCTTGGTTAGACGTAGATAATTTCACTGTTATAAGTTCAAAACCAAAAGAAGAAATTAAATAAAATATTGGAGTCAGAGGATGAATAGCGAAGTATTTTTGACAATTCACGGGCATTTTTATCAGCCGCCAAGAGAGAATCCATGGCTTGAAGCTATTGAACTTCAAGATAGTGCACTACCATTTCATGATTGGAACGAAAGAATATGCAAAGAGTGCTATAATCCCAATTCTGTCTCTAAAATAGTTGACAGCAGAAATAAAATTCTTGATGTTGTAAATAATTACGAATATATGAGCTTCAACTTTGGTCCTACACTTTTGTCATGGTTGGAACACTTCGCGCCGTTGACTTACGAAAGAATAATAAAAGCTGATATAGCAAGCGTTTCCGAACACTCAGGACACGGCAATGCTATTGCACAAGTATATAACCACATGATTATGCCGCTTGCGAACGAAGAGGACAAACGTACACAAATTATTTGGGGGATAAAAGATTTTGAATATCGCTTCGGAAGAAAGCCTGAAGGTATGTGGCTTGCAGAAACCGCTGTTGATGACGATACTCTTAGAATTTTAGAAGAAAACGGGATAAAATTTACAATACTTTCACCTTACCAAGCTGATAAATTTAAATCCGCAAAAGACAAAGAATGGTCTGATGCAAGCTGGGGAAATATTGATCCTGCACGCTCTTATAGGTATAACATAAAATCTGCACCTGGCAAATATATTGATCTGTTTTTCTATGACGGTGCAATCTCAAAATCTGTAGCATTTGACGAATTGCTAAAAGACGGAAACAAATTTATAAAAAGACTTAAAGAGGGAATCTCCGATTGCAGAGATTATCCGCAACTTATTAACATAGCAACAGATGGCGAAAGCTACGGGCATCATACAAAATTCGGAGATATGGCTCTTTCTTATGTTCTAAAAATCAAAGCAAAAGATGAAGGTTTTACTATCACAAATTATGCGGAATATTTAGACAAATACAGAAGCGATTATGAAGTAGAAATAAAACAAGCATCAAGCTGGAGCTGTTTCCATGGTGTAGGAAGATGGAAAGAAGATTGCGGTTGTTCAACAGGGGGTCATCCAGGTTGGAATCAAAAGTGGAGAAAACCTTTAAGAGAGGCTTTAGACTATTTGCGCGATGAATTAATCCCCATTTATGAACAAGAAGGCGCCAAATACTTTAAATACAATGTTTGGGAAGTAAGAAATAAATATATTGATGTAATTTTAGACAGAAATGAAATGAACATCAAAAAATTTCAACAGGCAAACTTTAAATCAGAACTATCTGATGCCGAAAAAATAAAAGCAATGCAACTTTTGGAAATTCAACGTCAAAATCTTTTAATGTACACAAGCTGCGGATGGTTTTTCTCAGAAATTTCAGGAATCGAAACGGTTCAAATAATGAAATACGCTGCACGCTCAATGCAATTGGCCGCTAAATTTACTGACAAAAACTTAGAGGAAAACTTTATTAACATACTTGCTCAAGCAAAAAGTAATATACCGGAATTTGGTACAGGAAAAGACATTTATGAACGGTTTGTAAAACCGTCAATCGTAACCCTGAAACAAATTGCAAGTCTTTGGGCATTATCATCTTTATATCAAGATTTTGAAGATGAGCAAAATGTATATTGCTATACAATAAGCAAAAAAGGATATAAAAAAGTACAAAAAGGGTCATCAGCTTTTGTTGTAGGGCACATCGAGGTACAATCACGAATTACTTTGCAAAAATCCAACTTAATATTTGCGCTTATGCAATATGCCGGCGGAGATTTCCACTGCGCAATTAAAGAATACTCAGATGATGCAGAATTTAACAAGATTAAAAACACTTTAATTAAATCATTCCTGACTAATCCGCTAACAGAAATTATTCGTTCACTAGATGAATATTTCGGAAAAGAATATTTTACGTTGAAAGATATTTTTATCGAAGAACGCAGAAAAATATTACAAATATTATTGCGCGGGAAATTAGAAAAATTTTCAAGAATGTATCAAGATATGTATGATGAAGGAAAAGGCTCTATCTATCACTTGCAAAGCTTAGGATTAAATATACCGGATGAATTTAAACTCTCAGCAGGCTATGCACTGAGCCGTAAATTTAATGATATAGTTATACATTCCGACGGATTCTTTGAAGATGATTCAATCCAACAGGCTGTTGATATTGACTCAGAAGCTAAGTTAATTGATATCAAACTTGACAAAACAGCAGCAAATAACCTTTTTGGACACAAAATCCTACAAAATATCAACAGACTTGTATACAGTTTTGAAATTCAACAAGCAGATGTTTTATTGGAATTATTTGATACGATTGAAAAACTTGATTTGAACATCGATATAGCAGAAGCCCAAAATATATACTTCTCAAAAATATATCACAGAATAGGAGATATTCTGGAAGCCGATATGAAAAGACCTTCAGACAAAAAGTTTGTAGAAATGCTTCTTGACATCGGGGAAAAATTGAATATCAACACTGAGTTTTACAAAAAGAAAGCTGATAAAATGTTATTAAGCTAAATAATATAAAATTACCAGTCTTCTGAACCGTATTTTTTAAACATATCAATATTTCTTTGAAGCTTTTGTTCGACAAGATTCATTCGCTTTAAAGTATCTTCGTCTTTTGTCCTTTTTTTTAAATATTTAAGCTCTAAAAGTTCTTCTTTTTCTTTGCGTACTCTTTGCTTTATCTCCTCACGTTTCCAAAACAGCCAGCCCTCAAAACCACACCCTACAGGTACTATAGCCCAAGGCGTTGATGGAAAATGTTTACACAAAATTCTTCTGTTATTGTAATTAGAGCATAAATTATCGGGCTGAATGTAGCGGCAACGATAAAATACAAGCGATTTTTCATCATACTTTCCGTCAAGCTTGAACAACTTTATAACATTTTCAACTGTATCATTGTCTATACGCTTTGCAGCTTCTACAGATTCATACGGCTCAAACAAATCAACAAAATCCTGAGCTCTTTCATCACCTTCGTCAGCCAATTTTTTAACATGATCAAAACTATAAGGAATAGTTACCAACCGGCAGCATTTTCCACACATTTTACACAAACTTTGAGGACGCTTATCCAAATAATTTTCTTCATAACTGACCATATTTAAATTATATATTTCATGCAAAATTTTAAAAATTACTTAATATTTCTTAAACAAAAAGCAATAATTAAGAATAAAAATACTTTATATAATAGTAAAGGTAGTAGTGTTATATGGAAAATTTTGTAGGAAATCAATATCAACCGCAATATAATCAACAGAATTGTACGCAGCCAATGCAACAACCTGTTCAACAAAATATGCCGGTTCAACAACCTCAAGTTTCTATGCAGCCTGCTATGGGAACTCAACCTGTTACTCAGCCGATTGCACAACCTCAAATGGGACAACAAAGTGTTTCTGTTCCGAATTATTCAGGTGTAAATATTCAGATATTTAATCCTTCTGTAACTCCTCCCGGAGCAACAGCACCCGTTTATAACGTAAACTCTCCCAATTACGGAACAAATCCTGCTCAGGGTTGTTATCCTTCGGGATATTATACAAACAACTGGGGACAAAACGGAATTGGCGCAAATGCAAATGCCTCCAGTTCAACCGAAAACTCATCTAAAAAAACAGAAAAAAGAGAAATCGTACAACTAACTGATGATTATATAAGAAATTTAGAAAATTACTTAAACAGTCAAGATAAAGAAATCAGGATGATGGGTGCAAAAGAAGTTATTGCAAGATTGGACGAAGATCATTCAAGATGCGATGACAAAGCTTTAAATGCTTTAGTAAACAAAATGCTTCAAGACCCGCACACACCAATAAGAATACTCGCAATGTCGGCTCTTGATACAAGAATAGCATCAGGTGATGACTTTACGGTAAATCTTCTCCAACAAATGCAAAATTCTAAATCAGGATACGGACAAGATGCGCTTCAAGCAAGTGAAATCTTACTAAAAATGTCCGGCAAAAAAACTGAAAAAGAATTTGAAGTAAAAAATACAACAAAAACAGAAACTAAAAAAGAAGAAACAAAAAACGAAACTCAACAAATTCCGGAAACTCCGCAAATTCCGGCAGAATTACAAGAAGGTAACGTATGAGCATAGGAAAAGTCTTTAGTAAATCAAATATTGTAAAATATGTCGTCAAAGGAACAGGCCTTGCAGCCCTTGGCGTAGTAGGCTATGATGCGCATATTATAGGAAAGATGCAATCAGACAGCTATGCAAAACAAAAAGATGCAGATGCTTGCATGAAAACTCAAAGCAATACACAAGTTTTATCAAGCCCAAGTATCACAACAGCCAATATGAAAAATAAAGTTAACAATTGGGAAATGGACGGAAACTTCCGCCATTTTGTAAATTCGACAGTTGGCTACTTTAAAGGATTCGGCAAAATGCTTATTAACGGAGTCGTGCCATTCGGCTTAGGTCTTGGAGCATTGTTCGGAAAAGGTCTTGTCGGTAAAGGCTCTGCAATAGGTATCGGAATTTATGCAGGTGTAAAATTCTTTAAAGACGTTTTGGGATTTGGCCACTACAACGACCTTAATCGCAAGTTTTAGACCATTTTTCGTATAAGTCGGGACGTTTAATTTTTGTTCTTTCAATGCTCTGTTGAAGACGATATTCGTTTATTTCTTTATGATTTCCGTTCAACAAAACATCAGGAACTTTTAGGCCTCTGTATTCTCTCGGCTTTGTATAATGCGGATATTCAACCAACCCGTTTGAGAATGTATCTTCATCGGCAGATTCGATTTTACCCAAAGTACCTTCAATTTTACGGCTCACAGCATCAATAAGGCAAAGAGCAGGAAGCTCACCTCCCGTTAATACAAAATCGCCTATGGATATTTCACGAGGTTTTACAATTTCACGAATTCTTTCATCAAATCCTTCATAATGACCGCACATAAGTATCAACTGATCAAAAGTTGCAAGTTCATTTACCATTCCGTCATTTAAAGGTTTGCCTTGCGGAGAAAGCATTATTGTTTGAGAATTTTCAAGCTTTTTGATACTTTCATACGCATCAACGTAAGGCTGTGCCATCAAAACCATACCTGCACCGCCACCGTAAGGAGTATCATCAACTTTTTTATGCTTGTTGAGAGTATAATCACGAGGATTGATTGTATTGACCGTAAAAACATCATTACTCAAAGCTCGTTTCATTATGCTGTGGCTTAGATAATCCTCTATCATTTCCGGAAAAAGCGTCATTACATCAAAAATCATTCCAACAACCCCTCAATATTATTGATAACGATTTTTTTGTCTTTAATACTAACATCAGTAACGATTGCTTTTACAAACGGAACGAGAACAACTTTTTTGGAATTTGTTTTGACGGATAAAAGATCACTTGCACCGTTATTTGAAACTCCGACGACAAATCCCAGTTTTTTCCCGTCAGAATCAAAAACTTCCAAGCTAACAAGCTCATCTATTAAAAATTCATCTTCTTCCAAAGATTCACGTACAGTATTTTCTTCAACATACAAAAATGCACCTTTATATTCCATCAATTCATTTATCGAATTGATGTTAGCAAATTTGACAAGTGCAACATTCTTGTTTAATCGGATATTTTCAATCTCAAAAGGTTTATATCCGCCATCGCATTTTACAAACACATGTTTTAGAGAGCAGAAAAAATCTTCTTGATTTTTTGTAAAACCAACTTTTGCTTCACCCTTAATACCATGAAAATTCAATATTTTCCCGACAGAAATGTACTTTGTCATGCTTCAGGTGTTTCTTCTTTTTTCTTTCTTCCGCGCTTTGGTTTTTCTTCAGCAGGTTTCTCTTCTTTTTCAGGTTTTTCAGCCTTCTTTTTAAATTCTGCAGGAAGATCAGGTCTATCTTCGTTCCAGCGTTCCAATCCCATTTGAGAACGGATTAACCCAATACCAACATGAACTCTCCACTCATCCATTTTTAATTGAGCTGCTATAATTTTGTGACAGCCAATCGGAGGAAGAGGCAATAAAGGTTCATATAAATTTTTAATAGCAAATAATTGATCAGGCGAAATTGCAAGTTTACGTTTCGGGTAAGGCAATTTCGGAAGCATCATTTTTTGTCTTACTAAATTAATACCAAAGAAAACTTTTCTTGGTTCCAACCCGATTTTTTCACCAATAACCTCATGGCAATCAGGGTTTGGAAGCGGAAGCATTTGCTTGTATAGCAATTCAATTTGTTCAAGCTGTTCTTTGCTTACCAATAATTGTTTTGGAGCTTTTTTCATTTGAGGACGACGTTGCTGCGGTCTGTTATTGAATCCGCCCTGTCGTCTGTTGTTATTAAAGCCGCCTTGTCTATTGTTGTTGTAACCGCCTTGTCTGTTGTTATATCCGCCCTGTCGATTATTGTACCCGCCCTGACGATTATTTTGTCTGTTATTGTAACCGCCTTGTCTGTTGTTGTTATAACCACCTTGACGGTTGTTATTATAACGGTTATTATAAGGTCTTTGTTGTCTTGGGCGTTGTTGTTCGTCATCTCCACCGGCACTATAATAACGCGGAGTTTCTTCACTTCCGCCTGCGCTATAACCGTTCATTGGTTGTTCGGCGGATTTTGGTTCATCAGATGTTGCAGAAACCATCATGCTTTTATCAGGATACAGACAATCCGGACAAATAACTCTTTTGGGGTTTTTAGTCTCAAATTCACGACCACATTTGATACACTTGTTTACATACATAATTTAAAAGCCTCTTAATTAAAAGTAAAATTGGGTTAAAAAATTTCTCCTCAAAAAAAATTCTCAATATTGATATTAAAATTATAACATGCTTTTGAAAATTTTGCAATACGTGCCCGTAAAGTCCGGATAAAATTAATAATTTAAAGGCGGGATTGGTATCCCGCCCTACTTGCTAATCTTCTTTTGGAGTTTCAGCCTCGGATTTGGGTTGAGCTTCAGCGTCAGGCTTACGAGTATCTTTTACTGCTTCAGCTGAAGTGTTAAGTATTGGAAATAAATTCCTAAGTGCAGCCTCAAACCCGACTCCTACATTTCTTAAGCCAGACCCCATTATTATTTGTCCTGGACCTGCTGCAGCAACTGCTGATGCCTCTGCACCAGTTTCAACTCTTAGCGTAACATCACCATATTTTTCATTAGGAATCCAGTTAGGAAGATTTACCACTTTCGGTATACCCAAAGTTTTTAGCGGAATATTATTATATTCTTTAACTTCACGTACAACTTGCATTGTATGTTTTGGATCAGACAAACCATATTCGCGTTGCACCATACTATAAATGCTCTCACCCTTCTTTAATTCACATGGCAAATACGACTTGCCATCTTTATCTGACTTAAAATCTTCCATTTTATGCACAGGACGATTATCAATATTCTCTGATTTTGTTTGCTTTAAATTTGAACAATCCTTGGTATAAAAGCCTAATGCTTCTGTGGCAGATAAATCTTTATCAGGAGCAGTTTGTTCAGGTTGCGTCATTTGAATTTCTACTTTTTTAGGCTGTTGTTCTGCCGCAACACCCTGAGGTTTTTGCGGATCTGGCATTGCACCCATCTCATTCACTCTAATTTGTCTCATAATATACTCCTTTCATTTAAAGCACACTTTTGCTTATGTATGTATAAAGTATATATGTCGTAAATAATTGCTACGGGCGCATAAATGCTATGCTATGCTATGCTATGCTATGCTATGAGGCATTATGACAGGGTTTCTGCCTTTGTAAAATTTTATTAAGATTAGTTTACAAAATAAATATACTCTACTTATTTTTCAAGCCAAAATGTAACCGGACCATCATTAATCAACGAAACATCCATATTTACACGGAACTTTCCAGTTTGGATATTCAAACCGCTCATTTTCAAACATTCAACAAAATATTCGTAGAGTTCAATAGCTT
>CAMVQX010000001.1 GCA_947169755.1 uncultured bacterium | reverse complement strand
GGTGATGGTCGTAGGTTCGATCCCTACTGCTCCCGCCCGTGAAAATTCATCCTTTCAAGCCCACGCCGTTAACTCGGTCAGTATAAACGAAGCTCAAGGGTCACAGTTCTGGAAAGCAGAACTAAATTGGACGCGTGGTGTAATTGGTTTAGCATATCTGCCTGTCACGCAGAAGGGAGCGCAAGCCATTGCGGGTTCGAATCCCGTCGTGTCCGCAAACAACTTTATAAAGTTCCGGTAGGAGTAGCTAACCTATAAGTCCGGCGCATCCTTTAAAGTTCCAGCGATAAGGTAACTTACCACTCCCCGTAGTTCAATGGATAGAACGTATGGCTACGGACCATAAGATCGGGGTTCGAATCCTCGCGGGGAGACAATTGCCTTGTTAGTTCAGTAGTAGAACGACTGTTTCGTAATCAGTAGGTCACTGGTTCGAATCCAGTATAAGGCTCAATCTTGTAAATTCTACCAAATTTAGCATAAAGGCACAAATATATAATATAAATAAAATATAATATGTTGTATGTTTGTAAAAAATGTGGCAGAAAATTTACAAATGCTGGTGCAAAAGCAACTCATGAAAAAGGATGCAATGGAATATTAAAAAAGCAATATTCTGAAGAAGAATTAATATATAAATGTGAATGTGGTAAAAAATTTCATTCAAGAAATTCTTTAAATTCACATACAAGATTTTGTAATCAATATATAAAGACTGTAAAAATATGCAAATACAAAATTTCAGAAAATCTATATCGTTGCGAATGCGGTAAAGAGTTCAATAATTCTCAATCGTTGAATGGACATTTTGGTCATTGCGAAGAACATTGCAAAACTTTAGGTAAAGAAACTTCACATCATCATAAAGGTTCAATGTGTTGGGAAAAATTAACAGACGAACAAGTAAAAGAAATTCATGCAAAATCAACAAATACATTTTTAGAAAAAATTTATAACGGAGAAATTGTTCCGACTTGGAAAGGAAAATGTTTGCCAGACGAAACAAAACAAAAAATAAGAATAAGCGCAGCAAAATACGTTCATAACAAAGGAGGTGCATGTTATTCAAAAACAGCATGCAATTATATGAATGAATTAAATAAAATGTATAATTGGAATTTACAGCATGCAGAAAATGGCGGAGAAATTATTATCAATGGATATTTTCTTGATGGATATGATAAAGATTTAAATATTGTTTTTGAATATGATGAACCTAAACATTACAAAGATGTAAACAATAATATTTTAAAAGAAAAAGATATAAAAAGACAAAATGAAATAATATCATTACTAAACTGTTCTTTTTATAGGTATAATGAAAAAATACAAAAATTATATAAAGTAAATTGATATTCCCCCGTACCCGAATTGGTATAGGGGCCTGACTTAGGATCAGGTGGCTTTGCCATTGTGGGTTCGAGTCCCACCGGGGGAACATACAATAAAAATCGGTGCGTGTGCCAACTCGGGTTTGTAACTGGACTGTCACTCCAGTAAAATAGAGGGTTCGAATCCCTCCGTATCGGCAATATAACTTGCCCTTTAGTACAATGGCTAGTACGTCTGACTCTGGATCAGAAGATATTGGTTCGATTCCAGTAAGGGCAACTAGGCCTGACTTGAGTATGAAGTATGCAATGGACGCGTTGTTGAAAAAGAAAGAGAGGGTACACATACGGAGTAATTAACCGTATATGAGTATGTAACGCAAGAAGGTGAGCGAGGGGACCAAATCCCTGGTAGGCGGGTTCGAGCACCGCACATACGGCAAAGTTGATAAATGGTTTTCTTTAGCTCAGGTATAGAGCCCCGGATTTTACTGGGAGGTCGCAATAATTGCAGGAAAACCAAATTTTGCTCTTGTAGCTCAGCTGGTAGAGCTCCTGCCTCTTAAGCAGGAAGTCGTGGGTTCGAGTCCCACTGGGAGCACAGATATTAAACAAATTTGATATTGATTATACAATATCTGTAATTTGAAAATAATGCGAGTATCGTTCAATGGTAGGATATGACCCCTCCAAGGTCGAGATGCGGGTTCGATTCCCGTTACTCGCTCAGATGAAACAACCCCACTTATTGCGGTATTGGATCCACGCTGCAATAACAAAATCATCGGATAGCAAAGTGTAGTAATAGATTCAGCTGGGCCGATGTTCTGAGACTGATCATTTCATTGAAGGTTGGAGTAATTTAGTTATTTGGTGTAATGGTAGCACGCTGCCGCAAGCGGAGGTTCCGTTCGAGTCGTGAGGTAACAACAAAATTCGCCCTATCGTCTAACTGGTTAGGACATCACTCTCTCAAGGTGGAAATCTGGGTTCGAGTCCCAGTGGGGCGACAAGTTAACCTAATTTAATTTAGTTCAATTTTTGTACAGCAACATAAATATATAAATAAAAACATATATGTATATTTGCAAATATTGTGGACAAGAATTTGAAAGCAAACAAAAACTTGCTTCTCATACGAGATTATGTAAAAATAATCCAAATCGAGAACACAATTTACAGATATTGAAAAACAATGGTAGAAATACTTGTAATAAGATAAACGAAAGCAAAAAACAAGAAATCGTTGAATATAAACTAATTTGTCCAAATTGTGGAAATCAATATGCTGTAAGTATAACAGAAAACCAATATAAAAAAGGAAAATATAAAAAATATTGTTCACGCAAATGCGCAAATAAAAGAATATTGACAGAAGAAACAAAAAATAAAATTTCTAAGTCATTAAAAAAACCTGAAAAAAGTTATATTTGTCAGCATTGCGGAAAAACGTATTTTTATATCAAAGGAGAAAACACAGCTAGTTTTTGTAGTAAAGAATGTATAGATTTTTATAGAAATAATAGAAAATTGTTTTTAAGCAATGAATCTATAGAAAAATTATCTGTTGGTGGAAGAAATTCTGCTAAAAGTCAAAAAGAATCTAAACGTTCAAAAAATGAAAAGTTGTTTTGTTATTTTTGTGAAAAAGAATACAAATTAGTACTTCATAATGAAACAATTTTTGATGGTTGGGATGCAGACATTATTTTACCAGATTACAAAATTGCTATTTTGTGGAACGGTCCGTGGCATTACAAACAAATATTTAAAAATACGTCGCTCAAACAAATTCAAAATAGAGATAATATAAAAATTGAAAAAATTAAAAATTGTGGATATACTCCTTATATTATAAAAGATATGGGAAAATTTTCAAAAAAATTTGTAGAAGTTGAATTTGAAAAATTTAAGAAATATATTGCGGATTAGAGAAGTGGCCTATCTCGAGGGTCTCATAAGCCCTAGTACCTCAAAAAGGTACCACAGGTTCGAATCCTGTATCCGCTACTAAAAATTTTATTTTTTTAACAAACATTTAACAATTAAATTAAAAATAAGTTGTATATTTGTATTGTTGAAAAAACAAAAACAACAGATCTTTGACATATTGTGGAAATATTCAAATAAGATAATTTAGGTTTGCAAGTTCCTATTAAAAACTTGCAAAATGACCTCGTAGCTCAGCTGGTAGAGCACGGCACTTTTAATGCTGGGGTCGTGGGTTCAAGTCCCACCGGGGTCACAGAATTGGTTGGCTGAATAACCCGATTTCAATCAACGGATTAAATTGTATACCACGGCGCGAAGCTGTGGACGGGTTATACAATTTGACCAAGAATCACTCCCAAGGGGTACTCAATGGTCTTTATAATGAAATTAACAAACCGATATATTGCGGGATGGAGCAGTGGTAGCTCGCAAGGCTCATAACCTTGAGGTCGTGGTGTTCGAGTCCCACTCCCGCTACCAATTATTACAACACTAATTCAAGTTTTGTTGAAAATACCTTGTTTATTACGATAAACATAATGTAGACATATAAATCTTGTTTATAGAAACAGTAATAATAAATTGCCAGATGGCGCAATGGTAGCGCGAAGGACTTTGAATCCTAAGGTTGTGGGTTCGACTCCCGCTCTGGCAACAAATTGCAAAGAAAGTTCCTTACGCTGTTGTAAACCGGCGGGTCGGAGGTTCGAGTCCTTCTCTTCCCACCAATAAAACAATATTTGGGAAGGTAGCTCAGTTGGCAGAGCAGCTGGAAGCTTACTTTTCGCAATTTATATGCACCGGTGGCGGAATTGGTAGACGCGTCAGGTTGAGGGCCTGATGACCGTTTAGGTCGTGTGGGTTCAAGTCCCACCCGGTGTACAAACAACGTTCGCGTTGCCACGAAAGCGGAACACCTACCGAGAGCAACGATGCTTTTGCAATGCTTGCCGGCAATAAAGCTTGCATCTGTACAAACGGGTCGGTCGCCGAGGGAAAATTTTGTGGAGGTACGTAACAAAGCAAACGCAATAACCGGAGCACTATGGCATATTCCGAAAGGTTTTGTCTGGAAAGGTAGAATGTTGTTTTTATATTGTCCGTTTATAAGGTTGTACGGCGATAATGGAGTTACTATTAGGTAACGGCGGGAAATTCCTTGCTTGATGATAAACAACCTTTTATATCGCGCAGTCGTCTAGTGGTCCAGGACCCCAGATTTTCAGTCTGGTGATCGCGGGTTCGAATCCCGCCTGCGTGACTACGGCAACGAAAGTTCCTATCAAAGAATTATCTGCAAAATAAGGTTTTACTTTCCGCCGTTACAATCAAAATACTTGCAGGTAGGCTTGGAAGCAGCCATCCTTTAAAGAGTGACATTCAACAGTACCACCTTTATACAAATTGGTAGAAAATGTGTTGGTACACAAAGTTGAGTAAACGTAAAACGTGACACTAACATATTGTTGAGTAATCCTGTGAGAGTCGACGAGAGCAGGTCAACGCGATATGTAACTTTAGGTTTGCAATGAAAGTGGTCTTTAGCGTAATAGCACACAAGTATTTTTTTCAAAAAATGGCCCGTTCGACAAGTGGTTCAAGTCGCCACCCTTTCACGGTGGAGTCCCGGGTTCGAGTCCCGGACGGGCTACAAATTTAGGTCCCGAAAAGCTAAGTTCCATCCTTTGGTAAGTGGATGGAAACCTGAATTTTGACTAATGTGAAAGAAATTTCTATTTAGTCGCAATTTTGCAAAAAACCTAAATATATAAAATAAAGAGGTCAGTGCAAGAGATATTAAAATGTAAATATTGTGGTAAAGAATGCAAAAATGCAAATTCTTTAAGAAATCACGAAAGATTATGTAAACAAAATCCAAACAGACAAATTACAAAGAGTGGATTTATTGCATATAATGAAAAAAGAAAAAATGAAGGAATAAAAGGAGAAAATCAATATACTAAAGCTAAAAGATTGGGATTACCAAAACCACAAATAGAAGAAAAAACGTTAGAAAAACTTTCCAATATTTGGAAAGGAAAAAAACTTTCACAAGAACATAAAGATAATATTTCAAAAGGTATAAGAAAAGCAATACAAACTCATCCAGAGTCGTATTCATCTTGCAATGTAAATGGAAGAGTTAAAAATTATACATACAACGGAATAAAACTTGATGGAAAATGGGAACTTGAGGTTGCAAAATATCTTGATAGCAACAACATAAAATGGAGTCGTCCAACCGTAGGTATAAAGTATTTGTGGAATAACGATATTCATTTATATTTTCCTGATTTTTATCTTTCAGAATATAATGCTTATATAGAAGTTAAAGGTTTAGTTAGAGAAAGAGATTTTGCAAAATGGAAAAATGTTAATAATTTAATCATAATAAAAGCAAAAGAAATAAATGATATAAGAAATAGTAAATTTGATATTTACAAATATTTGGTCCCTTAGCTCAGCTGGTTTAGAGCGTCGGTCTCATAAACCGAGGGTCGCTGGTTCAAGCCCAGCAGGGACCACAAACGGATTTACAGGTGTCTGATGTAGGCAATCGGTCGCAATTCCAGAGACGGGTTTGACTCCCGCTACTAGGGCATCTTCTGGAAAATTCGTTTAATTTGCTTCATTAGTTCAGTTAGGAAGAACACGCAGGTCCAAGATACACGCCGTAAATCGAAAGCCACAAGGGGTATTGGAAAACACAAGCAGGACGGCGCCGGAGATACCTTTGTCAATATGTTTATATTGGCAACCCTGGTTCGAGTCCAGGATGAAGCACCACATATACGTTTCTGTAACTCAGGGGTAGAGTAGAGTAAGACCTAAAGTATACTACAAGGCATTGAGACGATGGTTCGAGTCCATCCAGGAGCACGTGAAAAGCCGTAGGGATTGATTTAGAAGGTAATTTCCAACCTTGTACGGTAACCAATCTTGAGGAGCGCGCGTTAAACAACCTTGCAAGAAGGACAAAAGGAAAAAACCAAAATTTCGGTACGTAGCTCAGTTGGTTAGAGCAACGCTCTGATAAGGCGTAGGTCGGTGGTTCAAGTCCACCCGTACCGACAAAAAGCAACTTGCGAATTACACTTTGGCGCAAGTTCGCCTTTCAAACGGGTCTCAAATCACCCGACTTGGGATAGGGTCAGGTATTTTCAGCCTGATAATTCTACTTAACGCTCAAGCAAAGTTAATTTGTTACAAGGCAAGTTTACAATGACGGTACAATGGAGAGTAGATTAAATTGTATTGACGTTGGAATGCAAACAAAATTTGATTTTTTGATGAGTTCATCTATTTTTTTGTTTGTGTTTGAAACGAATAGACAAGTAAAAACTCATTAAATGTTGCAGTAAACGGCAGCGACAAAGAACAGAGATGGTCCTTTGCGATAAGGAATCCTGGTCAAAAAGCTCCAAGCAGTCAGTCTGCCGCAAGTTGTTATAAGGTTTAGGGCTTTACACTGAACAACTTTTCTGCTGTTTTTGCAATATTTTTTTGAAACAATTTATTATTTTATAATATAAATAATATACAGTACGGGCCGCTGCCTTCAATGGTACAGGAATGCCCTTGCACGGCGTCATTTTCTCGGTTCGAGTCCGAGGCGGTCCACGAATAGCATAGAAAGTTCCTATTTAAAGTATTTGGATTACAGTTTTTTACTTTCCGCTATTATTTTAATTCAAACATTTTTTATTTTTTGTTTGAATATATAATTTAAATAACAGTTATATATGTCAAATAAAAAGTATCATTATTTTTATAAAATAACAAACAAGATTAACGGTCATTTTTATTATGGAGTTCATAATACTTCTAATTTAAATGATGGTTATATGGGATCTGGAACAAGACTACAAAGAGCTTATAAAAAATATGGTATAGAAAATTTTACAAAAGAAATATTAAAGTTCTTTGATACTACAAAAGAAGCATTTGATTATGAAGCTGAAGTTGTAAATGAAATATGTATTGAAGACAAAGATTGTTATAATATTAAAAAAGGTGGAAAAGAAACTTTTTTACAAGAAGTTTGTGTAGTAAAAGATAATAATAACAATATTTTTTGTTGTTCTGTGAATGACCCCAGATATTTAAATCATGAATTTGTAGGTGTAACAAAAGGAAAAGTTACAACAAAAGATAAAAATGGAAAAATTTATTCTGTTGAAGTCACAGACGACAGATATAAAACAGGTGAACTTGTTTCAAATATGAAAGGTATGCTTCATACGAAAGACAAAAACGGAAAAGTTTATACTGTTGATGTAAACGATCCAAGGTATTTATCAGGTGAATTGATTCCACTGTATACTGGAACAAAATGGTCTGATGAAAGTAAAAATAATCTAAAAAAGATTTTTGCTGAAAAAGAACATCAAAAAGGAGAAAAAAATTCTCAATTTGGAACAAAATGGATGTATAAAAATAATATAACAAAAAAAGTTAAAAAAGAAGAAATTGAGAAGTATTTAAGTGATGGATGGAGTATGGGACGAGTTGATAACAGAAAAATGGAGGCATAACCCTAATTGGCAAGGGGACGGTCTTGAAAACCGTTAGTACTCGGGTTAAACCGGGGTGAGGGTTCGAGTCCCTCTGCCTCCGCAAAAACAAAAGTTATGAAACATTGGGGCGTATCCCCTCTGTCTTATAAACAGTCGAAAGGGTAGTTGGTTGCACGTGGGTTCAAGCCCCTCCGCCCCAACTAACGGCAGAAAAAGTTCCTATTTCAAAAAAATTGCCTATTACAATTTCCTTACTTTTCGCCGTAATTTTGCCAGAGTAGCTCAGTTGGTAGAGCTTCGGTTTTGTAACCCGACGGTCGTGGGTTCGAGTCCCTCCTCTGGCTCAATCAAATAATAAATGTTCAGGTGCAATCGGCAATAAAGGTTGGTGAGGAAAGTGAGGTTGCGACAAACAAACAACTGTATGAAATAAAGCAGAAGTCCTTCGCCATTAAATTGTATTTGCAAAATGATACAGCCTTTATAATTATTTGATAATTTGGGAGTATAGCTCAGCCGGTAGAGCGGCACCCTGTTAAGGTGATGGTCGTAGGTTCGATCCCTACTGCTCCCGCAAAATTTAATGGCCCGGTGGCGGAATTGGTAGACGCGCTTGACTCAAAATCAAGTTCCCGCAAGGGAGTGTGGGTTCAAGTCCCACCCGGGCTACAATGATAGTCAACAAACAGACAATATTTAATAATAAAATTGATGTCAAAAACTCGAGTAATTCAATTTCACTAAATACCTGTTTGCTATCGAATCTTCTCAATAACAAAACAAACGGTAGAGAGATGGCGGGTTCGAATCCCGTTGAGAAGGTCAAAGTTCATCCCTCAATAGGGAAGGAAATCAAAAGTCCTATAAACAAGAATTTATGGGTTTTTTTGCAATTCGGAGAGTTGCCGGAGTGGTCTAACGGGGCTGCCTGCTAAGCAGTTGCTCGCGTTAATGCGGGCCAGAGGTTCGAATCCTCTACTCTCCGCTATCCCGCTTGGAACGGCAAACGTTTCTTGTTTTCTGTAATTCTGTAACCAAGTCAGTAGGATTAAGGTGATAAACCTTGGTGGTAACATTCAAGGAGGAGGCAGCAATATCCTGAAAAGATACGAAATGCTGTGGTCGTATTTGCAGGTAGAGACAACCTATTGGCAAACCTGCTTTTTGTCGGTGTAGCGGAGGTGGTTACTTGCGCCTCTCTCATAAGGAGGAGACGGTGGTTCGAATCCACCCACCGGCACGATTTGCAAAGAAGGTTCCTATAATTTGAGGGTCAATGTGTCGCAGGTTCGAATCCTGCCCTCCTCGCAATTCAAAAAAAAAAACAATATTGAGGAGGTAGCTCAGTCTGGTAGAGCAATTGAGTATTTACTTTCCGCAAATTTTTAATATGCTCCCTTAGCTCAGTTGGATAGAGCAACGTCCTTCTAAGTCGTAGGTCCCGCGTTCGAGTCGCGGAGGGAGTACAAATTCAAATAAATAATTAAAATAACAGTAAACTATGGGTACAGATTTTATGTAGATTGCATCTGGATTCTTGTAGATTGCTGATATAAAAGTTCCTCCTTAATAGTTCTTATTTTATCGGAGTTATTAACAAAAATTAAAAACAAAAATAAAATTAAGAATTATGGAAAAAAACATTATATCAAAAATTAAACAAGAAATCAAACAAGATGCAGAGAAACAGAGATTTCTCAAAAATCAAAGAAAAACCGTTAAATTAGTCGGTGAACGCAAAATGAGCAGTTATGACGCTGCAGAACAGTTGAGACATACGTCTTATCCGCTTTGTATAAAATATATTGCTTATTATATTTGCAAACATCGCATTGAGCTTCCCGTTTTTGTTGACTCAGTTGTCAGAAAAGACTGGAAAGGAAATCCTGTTAAAGTTTTATTTGACGAAGAGACGTACAAAAATGCAGTAATTCGCTGTTGCGGAGAAAAATGTTGGATTCTTTCCGAAGAGTACAACACAAATTGGTGGCACCAAATTGAAGATACTGCTCGCGCAGTAATCAATCAAATCAATGAGTGGGAGGCAAAGTATGGAAAAGAAGACTGATGGTTTGTAGAACGAAAGAAGATTATACGTTCTAATTGACAAATCCCTAGATCCTGTTTATGGGTGCGTTCAAGGAGGACATTGTATTGCGAATTTTATTAAAGATTTTCCAAATCAATGGAATAATGAATATTTAATATATTTGTATGCAGATGTTGAATATTGGATGCATAAATTAGACAAGTTAAATATTGATTATTCTTATTTTATCGAGTCTGATTTAAATAAAATTACTTCTTTGGCTATTTTAAATCATAAAAACTTGTTTAGTGAATTAAATTTAGTAAAATAAATGAATAAAATTGTGTACAAGTTAAATATATAATAAAATACTTGTACACAATTTTTATGAATAAATATAAAATATCAAAGTATCATTATTTTTATAAAATAACAAATACAATTAATGGCCATTTTTATTATGGAGTACACAGCACAGATGATATAAACGACGGTTATATGGGATCTGGAAAAAGATTGCATTATGCTTATAAAAAATACGGAATTGAAAATTTTGTAAAAGAAATACTTAAATATTTTAATACAGCAGCCGAAGCATACAAGTATGAAGCAGAAGTTGTTACAGAAGATTTAATTAATATAAACGAGTGTTATAATATTTGTACTGGCGGTGCTGGAGGAAGTGCATGCTACGGCAAGATTTCTGTTAAAGATAATGACAATAATACCTTTATGGTTGACATGACAGATGAAAGATATTTATCTGGAGAATTAGTTCCAATACAAAAAGGTTTTGTTTTAACTAAAGATTTATCAGGAAAAACATATAGAGTTCCTGTAAACGATGAAAGATATTTATCTGGAGAATTAGTTTCATTTCAAAAAGAAAGAAGTATGTATGTTGACAATACAGGCTGTGTATATAATGTATCCATTTACGACGAAAGAGTATTGTCAGGACAATTAGTTCCAATACAAAAAGGCTTTGTAAACGTAAAAACAGAAGACGGAAAATATAAAAGAATAAAAAAAGAAGATTATGATTCTGAAAAATATATTCATCCAACAAAAGGAAGAATTACAGTAAAAGATAAACATGGAAAATTTTATTCTGTTTATAAAAATGATCCAAGGTATATTTCAGGAGAATTAAAGCCAAATCGTTGTGGCCATACTTTAAGTGATGAAACTAAGAAAAAAATATCAGAACACATGCCTGATATTTCCGGTGAAAAAAATCCTAATTACGGAAAAATTTGGATTCATAAAAATTTTGAAAATAAACTTATAAACAAAGCAGAACTTCAATATTATAACAATAATGGTTGGGAAAAAGGACGATTTTTAGAAAAAGATAAAAACGGTAAAATAAAAAAGAGAACCCGACTTGGCAAATCAAATAACCGCAGTTGCAATTGAGAATGATGGAAAATTATTCAAAAATTTGCAACTTGTGAGATGAAATTCACAAAGGTTTGATGCTGACCTTAACCAACAGCATCAAATTGCGTCTGTGGCTGAGTGGATTAGGCAGCCGCCTCTAAATCGGTTTAACGCGGGTTCGAGTCCTGCCGGACGCACAATAATTTGCAAAAAATATTTCAAAAATTGCAATAATAGTTTTTATATATTTGTTATTTATACAAAGTTCGAATATATAAATAAATAATTAATTATTTAGTATGTCGAACAAAACTTATAAATATCATTATTTTTATAAAATAACAAATAATATAAATAATCATTTTTATTATGGCGTGCATAATACCAATAATTTAGAAGATGGTTATATGGGTTCTGGAACTAAATTACATTATGCTTATAAAAAATATGGAATTGAAAATTTTACAAAAGAAATATTAAAATATTTTTTAACTTCTAAAGAAGCATTTGAATACGAATCAGAAATAGTAACAGAAGAACTTGTTCATGATGTAAATTGTTATAATATTGCGACTGGTGGTAAATATAGTTACGAAGGAACAAAGAATACTGTTTCTGTTAAAGATAAAAATGGAAATTATTTTCGTTGTGCAGATAACGATCCTAAATATTTAAATGGAGAATATTTTCCTGTTACGACAAATAAATGTTTGATGCAGGACATAAACGGAAACAGATTTTTTGTTGATACTGATGACAAAAGAATAAAAAGTGGAGAATTGTTTTCTATTTATAAAAATAAAAGATTATGTTCAGACAAAAATAATAAAAAGTATTGGGTGGACAAAAATGATGAAAGAATAAAAAGCGGAGAATTAAAACCAGTATTTAAATCAAAACATGTATTTACAGATGAACATAAATTACATATTCGTGAAAGCTTAAAAAATATTGAACGAAAAAGTAGATGGGTTTGCAATGAGAATGAATGTATAAGGATATATGAAAAAGACTTGCAAATATATTTAGATAACGGTTATAAAATAGGAAAAACGTATAAAGAAAAAGAAATTAAAAACATTAAAATACACGAAGCTCATAAAAAATTACAATATCAAAAAGGAGAAAAAAATTCTCAATATAACACATGCTGGATATACAACGATAAAGAAAACAAAAAGATTAAAAAAGAAGATTTGGAATATTATTTGTCTATTGGCTGGTTAAAAGGAAGAAAGTTTAAATAATTTTATATATGGTGGTTATAGTTTAATTGGTTAAAACACATGTCTGTGGAACATGAGACGCCGGTTCGAATCCGGCTTACCACCCGACCTGCAGTTTTTGAAGCCTGTTGTGACTAGACATCAAGCACCTTTTCTGCATCCTATTGGTCGGTAATCAAAAAATATAAGAGTGGTAGATTGCTAGTCGACGCAACAATCTGGGATGAATAGATTTGATCATCTGTTCATTCGCTAATACACAAAGAAAGTTCCTATTCAAAAAAATTGCCTATTTACAATTCTATACTTTCCGCGTTTATTTTAAATTAAATTAAAAATTAGATATATGAGTTGTTTTGAGTGTATTCACGGTCCAAAACCGTGCAACAGATGGGATGTTGAAGGACATACTCTTTTGTGTATGGAACCCAAACCTATTCATTGTGAACCGGCGTCTATTCCTGATCCAGATATGAAAAAATTGGAAGAAGAAGTAAACAAAGAAATTGATAGTTTATATAATAATTGATATGAGCGATACATTTAAGACCAAAAATCTTGGCAAAAGAAAACGTACCGGAAAAACCGATTTTATTAGTGAAAAAACAATGGATCGTAAATGCGGTTCCATTGACGACAAAATTGAGAAAATGAAACTTGAAGAGAAAGTTAGAAAACAAGTTGAAGCTCAATTTTTGGAAGAAATTGCAGAATTGACAAAGTAATATGGAAGAAGAAATTATGGAAGTTGGAGGAAACAATAAAAACTATCCAGGAAAAGCATTGTCAAATTTTTCACCTCATCCTTTTGTTTTTAGAGGTTTTCAATGCAATTCAATGGAAGGTTTTTTGCAAGGACTTAAGTTTAAGTCTCCTGAAATGCAAGCCGAAGTTTTCAAACTTGTCGGTTTTGCTGCAAAGAAAAAAGGAAAACCTAAAAATTGGTATAGAGACCAAACCTTGTATTTTCAAGGTCATCCCATAAAAAGAGATTCTCAAGAGTATCAAGATTTGCTTGATGAAGCTTACGATGAACTTTACAAAAACGAAAGTTTTAGAAAAGCACTTGAAGCTTCAGGAAATGCAACACTTGTACATAGCATTGGAAAATCAAAAATTTCTGAAACAGTTTTGACTGAAAGAGAATTTTGTAGCAGATTGACAAGATTGAGAAATGGAGAAACTCTTTGCAAGCATAAAGTTGAATTTGTAAAAGAAATATTTTAAACAAAATATGACAATATTATATAAATATTGTCAGATGGCCTGGTGGTGGAATTGGTAGACACGTCAGACTTAAGATCTGATGCCCGCAAGGGCGTGTGGGTTCGAGTCCCACCCGGGCTACAATAAATATTTTATGGTAAATATTGATGAACAGAAGTTTATAGAAGTTTGTAATACTGCTTCAAGTATGGCTCAAGCTTCTCAAATTTTAGGATTACATTTTAACACTTTCAAAAAATACGCTATAAAATTTGGATGTTATAAACCTAATCAAGGTGGAAAGGATGTTAAAGGTGAACCTTGTCCAAGTGCTTATAATTTGCAAGACATATTAAATGGAAAACATCCTGAATATCAATCTTTCAAATTGAAAAATAGATTGATTAAAGAGGGAATAAAAGAAAACAAATGTGAATGTTGCGGTATAAGTGAATGGAATGGAAAACCATTAAATTTAGAACTTCATCACATTGATGGAAATAGTTGCAATCATTTACTTGATAATTTGCAATTGTTGTGTCCGAACTGTCATTCACAAACTGATAATTTCAGATCTAAAAATATTAAACACAAATAAACTTCATTTTATAATTATAAATTTGCCCGTATAACTCAGTGGTTTAGAGTACTTGTTTTACACACAAGAGGTCCCTAGTTCGAATCTAGGTGCGGGCACAAAAGAATATTTCCACAATAGAAATTTTGCATAGTGAACGGTAACGATATATGGTCCGTAATTGCACGAATTGCGTTTAAAAAAGTAACGTGAAAATTCAATAGCTAGCCTACATATATCTACCCCCGCCAATCTTCCTATTTAAGAATTTACAATAAACAGTAAAGGACTTGGGTACATAGATTCCGCGAAATTTCAAAATTTGAGTCGAGTATATACTCGGCTTTTTTGTTATATAAAATAAAGCAACAATGTTAAATTGGAAAGGTTATGAATGGATGAATGGACAACCTTGGGGAGTTGCTCATCCTGACAAGAATCATGTATGGTATGCTGATGAAATGGAAACAACAGTTTCTGACAAAGGAAGTCTTTTGATGGGAATAAACAATATATCTGTATATTTTGAAGAGATTGGTCATTCAAAAGATTTTGGCTGCGGATGTATTTCTACTTGCAATTCTTTTCTTTGTGGAGACTTTCATTTTGAATATAAACTTCCAAAAGGAATTCATCTTTGGCCAGCAATTTGGCTGTCTGGAGTAAACTCTTGGCCGCCTGAAATAGACATTGTTGAAGGATGGAGCGGAAATGGATATTTCTGCAAAAACAAACCAAATTACAAAAGATTTCCATTGTTCAACAATATACATCCTGGAGTATTCTATGCAAAAGATGGTGAAACTGCTTATGGAAAAGGTTATGGAAGTTTTGGCTCTGATAGAGCAACATATTCTTGGTTGCAAAAACTTGACAAATGGAACACTTGCGACTTGATTTGGAGAAATGACCTCGTTGAAGTATATTACAACGGTCATAGAGTTATGAAAATAACTGAAAAAGATACACAACACGGATACAATATATTGGAAAATCTTGGAAAAGAAATGTATATCTGTATTGATTTTGCAGTTGGAGACAATTTTACACAAAATGACTATTTCAAATATAAAGAAAACGGTACTCCGTTCATCATTAAAGAGTTTACATACAAATCTGCATAAATAAAGCCGAGCAAATTGCTCGGCTGTTTGTTTTGTATATTTTTATCAAGGTTTGCCTACGAATTTAAATGCTTCTGCACTGGGAACATCTTCTATTTTGCGGATATACAAATTTACATAAGTTTCATAAGCAGTAAATGATCCTTCCTTCCAAGCAGCTTCTTCAGATTTTGACAGAGGTTCCCAATTTCTATTTACAGGACCAAAACTGCAACGAATAAAAGGAGCATCATAATATGAATTTTCTTTGTTGATTGGTTCGATGATCCAATGACTATAGTCTGAAGCAACTTTCTTTAGAAGACCGTCAAGAGTATAATCTTGTATGCTGTCTCTAACTGTGTCTGTTGTATATGGTTTTGAATCTTCTCCTTCGTTGTAGTCGTCTGCGAAAGCATCAAAAGTTATCATATAACATTCATATGAAGTTCTGTCTCTCTGTTGAAAAGCTTCATTTACCTTTTCAAACTCATTAAAATTTTTGATTTTACTGTCTATCATTTTAGTATTCTGTTATTTTTCCTTTGTTGTTTACTGCCATATAGTTACTATAATTTCCTGTGTTGTCATATACTTCAAGCATATAAATTTTGTCATAATACTTTTTTAATGCTTTAAGACCGTCTTTGTATGCTTCATCAGGAGATTGAAATGTTGGTTTTGAAGAATTGTCTGAATCTTGCGAATCTTCAACAGTTTTAAATGTTTCATGTTCTAAATTAGACAAACTTATACTCCAACTATATTTTACAAAAGACATATATAATATTTTTATTATTTATTTTTACCAATTCATCATTTCTACGAACTTGTTTATTCCTCTTCTGTGGATTTCAACAAGTGCTTGTTTTCCTTCATCTGTAAGCATCCATTTTACTTCATCTATACAGTCTTGAAACATATTCTCTACAAGAACTGCAGGGCAGTTAGATCCTTTTGTTATATAGAAACCTGCTTCATAGTCATCATCTCCATCGCTTCTGTCTTTGCGAGTCTTTTGTCCAAGTGGAGTCAATACTTCTACTGCAGCATCATACAAGCATTGAGCCAACTTGTCAGAATTGTTCTGTCCTCTTGTTGTCCAAACTGACCAACCGTATGCTTTTTTCCATTCTCTTCCATTTCCTGCTGCATTGTTATGAATGCTTATCATAAGTGAATGTTTTCCTTCAGCAGCTGCTTGTTTTACCTTTTTGTTTATACGGCTGCATCTTTCAGCAAGGGTTACATCGTATTCTTCAGGAACTACTTGATATACTTCGTATCCTTCTTCTTCTAAAACAGGAGTTAACATTTTTACAAGTTCTCTTGTATATGCATACTCTCTAAAAGGAAGTTCAGGTGGAACTTTGCAAGCTGACCAAGGCGAACACTTTCCTGGAGTATTGTCACCGTGTCCATTGTCAAGACAAATTACTACATTTTTCATTTCAATTTCAATAATTTCTAATGGCTTTTCAGACGGAGTTGGGCATTCTGTTTCTGTTATAGTGTTTTCTACAACTTCACCTGTTGTTTCTTCTATCTTTTTGCCAAAAATCAATGAAAGCAATTCATTAAATTCAAGCTTACACATAGTTTTACTTATTTGTTTATTTATTCAAAAAGTAAACTTTAGCACTGACATAAATATAATAAAATAAAATAAATTAAGTTAAAGTATGAAAGTTGCTATTATTGGTACTGGTTACGTTGGACTTGTTACTGGTGTATGTTTTGCAAACAGCGGTGTGGACGTAATTTGCGTTGATAATAATGAAAATAAAATAAACAGATTAAATTCTGGCGAATGTATTATATATGAGCCAGGACTTGAAGATATGCTAAGAACTGTTGTAAGAAACAACAAAATTAAATTTACAACAGATATAAAGAAAGCTATCGAAGAATCTGAAGTTGTGTTTTCTGCTGTTGGAACACCTCCAGGAGAAGACGGATCTGCTGATTTACGTTATGTTCTTGCAGTTGCAAAAACATTTGGAGAATGTCAAAACGATTATAAAGTATTTGTTACAAAATCTACTGTTCCAGTAGGTACAGCCGACAAAGTTCGTGAAGTTATTATGAACGAACATAGAAAAAGATTTGGAATGGTAAGAGACTTTGGCCTTTGCAGCAATCCAGAATTTTTGAAAGAAGGCTGTGCTGTTGAAGATGTCATTCATCCAGACAGAATTGTCATCGGTACAAACAATGAGCAAGCTAGAAAAGTCATGGACAAACTGTATGATGAAGTTTATGGCTTTTCAGAAGAAAGAAAACTTGACAAAATTGTTCACTGTGACATTTGGTCTGCTGAGATGATTAAATATGCTTCAAACGCAATGCTTGCAACAAGAATTTCATTTATAAATGACATTGCAAATTTGTGTGAGCGTACTGGAGCTGATGTTGAAATGGTTGCAAAAGGTATGGGACTTGATAGACGTATTGGCCCGTATTTCTTAAAAGCAGGTTGCGGATATGGCGGAAGTTGTTTTCCTAAAGACGTTAAAGCTCTTATTAAAACAGGAGAAGAACACGGAGTTGATATGAAAGTAATAAAAGCAGCAGAGGAAACAAACGAATGTCAAAAAAATACTTTGTTTGAAAAGCTTAACGAAGCAATGTATGCTGTAAGTGGTTTAAGCAGAGACAAATTTTCACTGAGAGGAAAAACTATAGCAGTATTGGGTTGTGCTTTTAAAGCAAACACCGATGATATGAGAGAAGCTCCTGCAATAAATTTAATAAACAGCTTAATTTTACATGGAGCCAATGTAAATGTTCATGATCCTGTTGCATTGCTTAATTGCAAAGTAATTTTTGCTGATGAAAGACTTGTTGAATATTACGACAATGTATGTGCATGTTGCACTAATGTAGATGCTATCGTTTTGGTTACAGATTGGCAAGAATACCAACAATTAGATTGGGAATATATTAGAGAAGAATATATCAATTCAGATCATAAACACAATTATGAATATCCTGTCTTTATTGATGGAAGAAATGCTTTAGTTGGACAAGAGTTGTGGAAAAAGTGGTTTTATGTTGGCATAGGAAAATGTTTTCCTGCTAAAGAATAAATAAACAAAATATTTATATTAATGCTATTTTCATTTGATGAATTTATAAATGAAGCTATATCAAGCAATGGATTAGGCATAACAATGCTTATTGATGCTGCGCAAAAAACAAATTCTAAGGACTTTTCAACCAAAGCAAAGGCTGAAAGGTCCTGGAATTCTATTAAAGCATATTATGACAAAAATCCATATCATTTTGGTCCAAAACTTATCAATTCAGCAGAGTTTCAAAGAAGACTTTTTGATATTGTAAAAGATCCTTGTCCAGATCCTGATAGTAAAGAAACTAATATGGCCGTTCTTATTCAAGTGTTCTTTACAGAGCAACAAGATTTGGCAAAAGAATACAACGGTGGAAAAGAAATTCCTCTTATTTTGCCTTCTGAAGCTCAACGTAGAAAAGAAGCTGCAGAATTCAAAAAAGCTCACAACGTAAGAGAAATCTCTACAGATTCAAATATTGAGCCGCTTGATTTAGAAATTGACGGTTACAAAGTTGACTCTGAAAAAACTTGGATTTGCAGAACAAAAGATGGAAAAGGACCTACAGTGATTATGGACGATATTGACATTGAAGCAGATCGTCATCTTGTAAGAAGATTTTACTCTTGGACTTACAAAGTAAACTATTACAATGTAAGAGAGTGCAGAGCAAAATATTGGATTGAAAATCCAGACAAGAGATATTCAACAATGGAATAAAATAATTGTGGAAATGATTAAAAAATTCAATGAATTTATAAACGAATCTAAACTCAATAGTATACCGCAAGAAGGAGACGAAGTTAAAGGTGTAGACGGAGAACAATATACTGTTATAGATTTTTGTAGAATTACAGATACAAGTGCAGTAAGAAGCCTTTTGTCAAAGTATGACTCAAGCGGAGCAATGACTCCAGAAGTAGATGGCGGAGATCTTCCAAGAAATACAATTTTGGTTGCATTAGAAGATTCAACAGGTTGTACTTCTGTATGGCAGTGGGATAACAAATGGCTTAAAAACAAATAAAAAATAAATAAGAACAATGATACAGAACTTTGAAGAATTTGTAAATGAAAATATTTGGCAAGGCGAATTTGCAGAAATGCTAAACGAGTCAAAAAATTATACCATTCCTACTTTTGGTACACTTGATGATATTAAAAAGTTTCTTATTGACAATGGAATTGTAAAACAGGAGTACGATCATTATATGACATATTTTTATAAACAATATAAAGGAAATCATGTTTATATGTCATTGGGCTGTGCTAGTAATGATACAAATCATGCTATACCTGAAGGCGAAAAAACGTATCATGCCGAAATTTATATTTCAGCAGATAATAAAAAGCCTTCTTTCTTTAATAAAATTAGACTTGAAGACGGTAGATTAGGAAAAGAATATTTAATATTCGATTTTACAGATGGCGAGTTAAGAATAGACAAATCAACTGTTGATGCTTGGTTCGGAAAACTAATGCCTCATACAAGTGGAAATTCTGATACTGTTGTTAATTGTTTTAACGCATATCTTCAAGAACTTGCAATGGACGGCGGCAATGAATGGAAACTTTTATACAACAAAACAAACTTTTAATAATACCATAAGTTAAAAGATATTTTTGTAGGTTTACTTCGGTAAACCTTTTTTATTTTCAAAATATAATAATTTGTATTAAATTTTAATGTTATGACAAATTTTGTTCCTAAAAGAGTTTATATAGCCGGAAAAGTAACAGGTCTAGATATAAAAGAATATACAAAAAACTTTGCAGATGCTGTTGAATTTGCAAAAAAATATTTTAACGCAGAAGTTGTAAATCCTATTCTTTTAGGAGGAGAACAATATACTTGGCAGGAAAATATGAAATTTTGTATTGCTGAACTTATGAATTGCGATACTGTTGTGTTTATTCCAGGATGGGAAAGTTCAAGCGGAGCAAATCTTGAATACAAAATAGCAAAAGCGTTAGGCTACAACTTAGCAGAGTTTGAAACTTCGTTAGTTTCACAAGGATTTTCAGACATACACGAAATTGATTAAATATAATATACAGTATTGTCATTAACATTACTTTAATATATGCAGTTTGAAACAATTTATTTTGTAGAAAGAAAATCGAAAGATGATATCCTTGTTGGAGACATCTTGGAATGGACCATTTCTCTTTCAAATGAACGCACTTTAGCAATGAAAGAGGATTTAGAGAAAACAACAGAAGACAGCGATGTTTATTATCTTGTTCGTTCTATGATTATTACACATTTCTTTAACATTTTTTGCTAATTTTGTTTGTATATTTGTATAAAAATAAAAATATATGAAATATTTTATAAGTGACTTACATATCGGTCATACAAATATATTAGCATACGACAATCGCCCATTTACAACGATTGAAGAGCACGATTCTGTTATTATGCAAAAATGGAATGCAAAAATAACAGGATCTGATGATGTTTATATACTTGGAGACATAGGATTTGCAAATTCTGAAACAATTTCTGAATATTATCGTAAACTTCACGGAAACAAACATTTGATTTTAGGGAATCACGACAAAATGTATTTCAGAAAATCAAACGAAAAGCTTTTCAAGAATGTATTTTGTGAAGTTGTAGATTATATGGAACTGTATTTAGACAAAAAGCATTCCATTGTACTGAGTCATTATCCCATGCCGTGCTTCAAAAATTCGTTTCACGGTTGGCTTCATTTTTATGGACATGTTCACAACTCGTTTGATTGGAATATGATGGAGCATGACAAAATGCTTATTCAAAATTTGTATTCTAAAAATCCTGAAGAAGGAGGAAACAAAACTGATGTTTGTCGTATGTACAATGTTGGTTGTATGATACCTTATATGAATTATGAACCTCGTTCTGTTGATGAAATTTTATCAACAGATGGTTGTGTTTTGTAAATTTAACAGACGATTAACAAAGATTTAAAAATTTGTTTGTATATTTGTATTGTAAATAAAAATCAAAAATGGACTGTATTAAAGGAATACTTGTAACGAAAAACGAAGGACGAGAGGAAGTTCCATTCGCTATTGATGTTAATGATAAAGTAAAGTTATTAAATGAAGAAAATATTCACGCGACAGGCATAAACATTTACGGAAAAATAAACGAAAGTTCTGATTATTTGTATCTTGTTTATTATATCGCAGATCCTGGAGACTATATTGTACCAACTTGTGCATATGCAAAAGAAAAAGATGCAGATGTTCATTTGAAATATTGGAATGACGATGCTGGAATTATGGCGACTGGTCATTATTTCTTGAAAGAAAAAGTAAAACTCTTAAAATAACAAAAATTATGATTTTCACAGAAGAAATTATCAACAAGCTTTTTGAAGCTTTTAATTCGGAAAACGAACAAGATCCGAAAGTCATTGTTAAAATTAAAAATGTTGCTGGTCCTGGTGTATTTTACGCAATTGAAGGTTGGTACGAAAGAAGTGGTGTTGATACTGGTACCGGAAAATTTGCCGTTTACGGAGTTACAAATATTGATTTTTCCGCAGGCACAATTCTTAGCGAACCAACAAAAACAAGTGTAAATATTGAGGATTTTGAAACTTTCAACATTCCTTTTGGTCGTGTTTTGTTTGACATTGATAGCAAATTCGATGGTCGAGTTAGTGATGCAATAAACGAACTTAATGCTTAAAAATGACAACTCCTGAACTTTTTGATTTAATTAAAAACACTGCAGGAACGAACAAGAAAAAGGAAATTCTTGTAAACAATATGAATCCTGTTGTACAACAAATCTTTGAAGACACATATTCAGATAAAAAGTATTTCGTCAAAAAGTATAATGTTACCAAAAGCGGCGAAAAGACTATTGATGAAAACTACAAAGACTTTTCTGAATGTTTGTTTATTTTGTCTAACCGTTATAAAACGGGAAATGCTGCTGTTGCTTTGGTTGAGCATACAATAAATCAATTTGAGCCAAAATCTCAAGAGATTTTGAAAGCAGTTCTCGCAAAGAAACTTACAATTGGCATTTCAAGAGAGAATTTTTTGAATGCTACTGGCGTGGAGTCAGAAGAGCTTGACAAATTTCTTGTTTCTCTTGCTTTCAATCTTGATAAAGTCAAAGGAATTAACCCCATAGACGGTACTTTCTTTGCTTCTCGTAAACTCGATGGCTGCCGTTGTATAACTATTGCAACAAAGAAAAATAATGCAGGAGATGACAAATACGATATTAAATTTGTAAGTCGTCAAGGCAAAGAATTCAAAACTCTCGGCAATGTAAAACCTGCTATTGAAGCAATGCTTGACCATATTTTCAGTACACTTTATAGTGGTGGGTTGTCAAAATATATGGAAGCAAACAGCATTGTATTTGATGGCGAGCTTTGTATTCTTGACGAAAAAGGAGACGAACATTTTGATTGGGCCGTCAGTGCAATTTCTCGTAAAGATTATACCATTCCTACTCCTTGCTATAATATTTTTGATATTCTTACGTTAGAGGAATTCAATATGGAAAAAACTTCCTCTTTTTTCTCTGTTCGCGACAATTATCTTACACACATTTTCAGTCAACCTCATATTGCAGAATTCAAAACTGTAAAACACGTAAAGCAGGAACGAATTATGTCTCAAGAAGATTTTGACAGATGGTCACAATATGTCAAAGATGGAGGCTGGGAAGGTTTTATGCTTCGTAAAGATGCTCCTTATCAAAATGACAGAACAAAAGATCTACTTAAAGTCAAAAAATTCAGAGACGGGGAATACATTGTTGAAGGTGTAGAAACAGGAAAAGTTGTTTACAACGATGGAGGCAACAAGGAGTATGATGTTGTCACAGCAATTGTAATTAACCACAAAGGATCAAGAGTTGGAGTTGGTTCTGGACTGTCAAAAGAACAACGTATTGCTTGGTTCAAAGATCCTTCTCTTATCATTGGAAAAACAGTGACTATACAGTACTTTGAGGAAACAAAGAACAAAAACAATGATTTGTTGAGTCTTCGTTTTCCTGTTCTAAAATATGTCTATGAAAATGGACGAGACTCCTAAAAAAGAAAAATCAGGCTACGGCATCTATAAAATGATAGATGCCGTTAAATCTAAACTTCCCGAAGAATATAAACACTGCATTTATAACGGAATTTATGTCGGATTAAAATCTGACTATCTTCGTTATATTACAGACTCATGTCGAGACAATCGCATGCAGTTTTTTATGTTGTTTGTCAAAGATGCGAAAGACCGTTCGCAAAATTATGACGGTTCAAAATATGCAAAAAGCAATCAAAATATTTGGTTCTATTTATGTAGCGGATTTAACAAATTTGAACTTTCTGATTTAAATTCTCTAATAAGACGAGAACTTTATTCTTACATAAAATCACACGATATTACTGCTATTGAATATTTTAACGAAAAAATGTTCAGAGAAGAAGTTGCATTTTTCTTTGACGACACGAAAGAGTTGCACGGAAATAACAAATACGAAAAATATATTGAAGCTTTCAAAAATAAATAAACAAATAATTTTTGAATGCCTATGATGTATCGTCTAAAACATTATCAAGGACTGTTGAATCTAAGCAGATTTACAAGAATTGAAAAACATGACGAAGAACGGTACAATGTAAAATCAAAAAATGTATCTGGAACTTTTAAAGC
Organism: uncultured bacterium; assembly: GCA_947169755.1. Lineage (GTDB taxonomy): Bacteria > Cyanobacteriota > Vampirovibrionia > Gastranaerophilales > Gastranaerophilaceae > Stercorousia. Next base: position 16,654 of record CAMVQX010000001.1, on the reverse strand, counting down.
AGTAGCAGAAACAGAAATTACTCCACAAATTGTATTTTTTACTCCCGAAGGTTATGGAGGAATGCAGACAAGTATTGATTATGATGATGCTTCAAAACGCGACGAAGATTTTGAGTTAATTATTTCTCTCGTTTGTCAAAACAAATCACAAAATTTTGATATAACTAAAGAACAGCAAGTATTAGCTGAAAATTACGAAAAACTCAATGAGCAAGCAGTTGAATTAAAAGAAACTGTTGAAACAGTTAAGAGTTACATGGACAAAATTAAAATTAAACTTAATAAAAAATAGGCTGAAATGAGAAGTGGGATTTTGTTACCTGAAGACATCAATGATGCTCTTCAACAATACAACGACTTTTTTGTTACCTCAGATACTTGGTTTGGCCGAGTAAATATTTTGGAAATAGCAAAAAGACCTTTTAACGATATAAATGAAATGAACAACAAACTGATTAAGAAGTGGAATTCTGTAGTCGGCAAAAACGATATCGTGTTTCATTTAGGAAATTTTGCTTGGGATCCTATTACATGCGAAAATGTTCTTAAAAAACTTAACGGAATAATTGTATTTTTCAAAGGAAACTGCGATGATGCTTTACTCGAACAGAAAAATGTTTTTATATCGCAAGAGTCAATTCTTTTGTTAAAGCAGTTTGACGTTGTTTTGTGTCATTATCCTCTCAAAACTTGGCCAGGAAAAGACACTGGAACAATTCATTTTCACGGTCATGAAACTTACAACAATGATACCGCGTTGACTAAAGGCTGCAATGTTGTAAATGTCTGCACTGATTTCTGGGAATACAAACCGGTTAAATTTTCCGATATCAAAACTATAATTGATTATAAAAATTAACAGTATATTAACAAACAAACCTAAAATAAGTAATATATTTGATAGAGAGGCTGAATATATGAAAGAAAGAAATCAAACTTACAAAGAATTAGCATTAGAATTTAAAACAACAAAATCAGAAAAAGCATACAACAAACTTTATCATAAAATGTACAATGGTCTTCGTGCATTTGTTTTTGGTATTTTGAAAGACGAAGACTTGACTGATGATGTTGTTACAAATACAATGACAAAGATTTATACTCGTATTGATGAGTATGATGAACAATTCCAAATAACAACCTGGGCATATACCATTGCAAAGAACGAAGCACTGGTTACGTTAAAAAGAAATGCAAGGCTTTCGTCTATTGAACATCTTCATGAAACTGTGGGGTTTGATATCGCAGACGATTATGATATTGAAGAAATCAAAACAGAAGACGATTTGTTTGAAGAAGAGGATATTCTTGCTGAACAAATGAAACGTATCAAGTCGGAAATTCTCAAACTTCCAAAAATTTATAAAGATTATCTCTATCCAAGGATATACGAAAATGCAAAGTACAATGATATTCTTGAAAAAATGAAAAAAGTGGAACCCGGGATCAGTCTCTGCACAGTCAAAAACAGAATTCATCACGGAAAAGAACGAGTAAGAAAAAATCTTATCAACGATCCGCTTTTCAAAAATTTTAACATAGAATGTATTTAAGAAATTTAATTCGTCAAATTAAAACTTGGCGAGCAATAAACAAAATATTGAAAGAACCCGAAACTCGTCTTAATGTTGAAGAGGCTGGTTTTAGAATTGACTGGGTTGGCAGATTATATACTGTTATACATCTTCCAGAAGAAGTTGTAAATTCCCATGAAAAAATACAGCAAGCGTACGTATTGAATGCTCTTAGACAATTTGATAGCTTATTTTTGAGGCTTGGATTTGCAGATGCTGTTGCTCCAGAATTTACACAAATTGACAAAGAAAACTATTTGCTTGTTGTCTGCCCTGATTATGATACATTTAAGTGGTACAAAGTACTTGGATTTCTTGCACTTGTTGCAGGTATAATATATTCATTAATTAAAATTTTACAATTATGTGGTTTATTTTAGGATGTGTTGCTGGTGTAGCACTGAAGGTTGCATACGACAAAGCTAAGAAGTAATGTTGTATTGCTAAAAAAGGTAGGTCTCTTCAAAAAGAGACCTTTTTTGTTGTAAATAAATAAAACAAATTAAAATATAAAAATGGCTGTAAAATCTTACAAACAATTTACAGAGGAAAAGAAAAAGAAGCATGAACCCGCAGGCGCTGCTATCAAAAAATCGCCTCAAGTGGATCAGATAGAAAAAGATACTGAAGAAAAAGAAGAAAAATATGTACACAGTCACGCAGACAAATGTCCTCGTTGCGGACAAGATGCTGAACATTGTACATGCGATGAAGATCCGTGGTCAACAAATGTTATGTTTAGAGCACCTCACGGTGAAATCGTAAAAGAAAAACCAAAACAAGATTTTGGTGGAGAAAAGAAAAAACAACACTAAGCTATGAAAAAAATATGGGATTGGATTAACAAAAACATTGTAGTAATTTGCTGCATTTGTCTTATATTGTTTATGTTTAGAACTTGTTCTACAAACAGCAATGTAAAAAGACTTACAAAAGAAGTCAAACAGACCGAACTTGTAATTGATACAATGAGACAAAATCAAATTACACAGAAAGAATTTGAAAAAGCTCTCAAAATTGAAGGCTTGAAAGCAGAAAAAAGAATGATACAGTCAACAGACAGAAAGAAGTTTGATTTGCAAAGAGAAATAGCAATTGATGCAGAACTTGAAAAACTTGAGTCTAACAAATGAATATTTTTAAACTTTTATTTCAATCAATCAAATTAAGACTGTATGTCAAAATTGCAAAAAGAAATTTGCAAATTATAAAATATTTTGAACAACAGAAAGAGCATCTTGATGAAATTATGACCAATTATAAAGTAGAAAACAAATTGGTTGAATTGAAAGCTCCTGTTTACAAATATTATAAAGCATTCAAACGTGTTTTGCTCAATGATGTTCTCAAAAACGAAATAGCAGAAAAAGATATACCAGAAGGAGAAAATGTTAAAACCATAAGAAATCCTTTGGAAATGTCTGGAGAAGGTTATTATTGCATTGCAAACAAAAAAGAAGAAAATTTCGCAATTATCAATGGAGAAAAGCATCCATTGAAAGAACTTGCTGCAGGCTTACCTTATACAGAGATTTACAGTGATAAAGATGAATATCAAGATGGTTATTACAAAAAAATAAATATAATCAAAAAATATTATAAAGCTGTAAATACTATAAATCTTTCAGAACTTCAATTGGTAGATATACCAGAAGAAGAAAGATTGAATATAAAATTAGTTAAAGACACTTCTTGTATTGATGCAGAAGGTTATTATAAAGTAATTGTATGAACAGATCAGAAAAAATATTGAAATACTCTATTGGAGTATTGTTTCTATTGTTGTATATGCTTGTTGCAACAATATCAGCAATATGTTCTATAGATTTTTTCAGTTTGTCTCATAGTCAATCAATGTCTATCTGTTTGGCTATAGCATTTGAACTTGGTGCAATGTGCTCATTGTGCGCAGGTGTATTTATGAAAAGCAATAGAACACTTTCGTTCGGATTGTTTACATTACTTACGTTATTCCAAATGATGGGTAATGTATTTCATTCATATACAAATCTAACAGACGGATTTATAGAATGGATTAACTTGTTCGGTTTAGATGAACTTGAAGAAATTGCTCAAAAACGTATCGTTGCTATTGTCTCTGGAGCAATTCTCCCAATTGTGGCGTTAGGATTTATTAAATGTTTTGTAGATTATAACGACAAAACAGAAAGCCTCGCAGAAAACAAATCTACAATTCCTGAAAAAACAAATGAACCACTTGAAGAAATAAAAACCGGAAATCCTGCTGACGAATCCAAAACCGAAGAAAAGCCTATTATTAAAAAAGAAGGAATTCCAACTTCAGTAAAGCCGCAAGTTAAAGTTGAACAAAAACCAAAACAAGAAGTTAAAATTCAACCAAAAGCAGAACCAATAAAACCGAAGATTGAACCAAAAGCTGAACCTGTAAACCAAAAAGTTGAGGAAAAACAGCAAGAACACAAATTTGTAGATTTAGATCCTTCTACAATGATTTAAAAGTTTAACAAATTTTAACATATCAAAATCTCAATTTTAACATTTAAATTGAGATTTTTTTGTATATTTGTATTGTAAACAAAAGGAAACAACAATGAAGAACACAAAGGAAAATCGCAAAGCTATCATCAAGAAGCAGTTTGAAGAGTTCAGGAAAAGCTGTTATATGATTTGCACAAGCTGCAAAGATGATGTAGAGGAGCTCTTTGAACTTCCAGTTGTTAATTACCGCTTTGAAGCTCGCAATATTGCAGAGAACTTCAGAAAAGAGCACAAAGGATTCTGTATTTGTTCTGTTTGTTTTACTGACGGATGCCACGGTAAATGTTTTGGTATTTAACTTACAAAAACTCACAATATGATTGTTACTGTTGAATGGATGCAGAAAAAATTCCAAGAGTTTAACAAAAAATATTGGAATGGAGAAATAGAAACTCCAACATTCAAAACTAGCAGATCGGAACATTTGTTTGGGCAAGCACTTTGCAGTATCGATCGTCGTAGATGGAAAACATACGACTATGTATTGAAAATGTCTATTTACTACGACCAGTCAGAACATTATCTCGAGGAAACTCTTCTCCATGAAATGATACATTTGTACGAGTATCAAACTCGTCCGCAGACCTTCAAATACGGTCGTTATGATTTTCACGGCTGGTTTTTCAAAAAGGAAGCCGAACGCATCAATGCCGACGGATACAATATTCAAAAATTTGTCCAAGAGGAAAAATCGGCGGCCTGCAAATTAACTGAACGTTCTCAAAGACTTCTTGATAGAAAGAAGCAAGTAGGTTATAGTATTGCGCTTTGCAAATGCAAAGGACAAAATATTTACCACGCATACAAGCTCAACGATGTTCAAATCAAAAAAGATTTTCCTGAATTTTGCAAAAGAGCATGGGCTAAAGCTAATTATGAAGAATATACAATATATCATACATCATATGAAGACTTTTTGAAAATTCGTTGCAGCGTCCGCACCTATTATATACTTGACGACAATATGGTTAAAGGCATTCGCAATGAAGGTATGATAATCAAAACAAAAGCAATAGGCTGAATTAAACTTTGTCTATAATCTTAATAAAAATTTTATGGACAAAGTTTTAATATGTATGCCGTATTTTGATAGCGGCAAACAAGGAAGAGAATTAGAAATGTCACTTACTGGATGGAAAAAGTTTTGCAAATTTCCATTCAAAATTGCTATTATAGGTGACAGAAATCCAATAATAGATAAGTTTGATTTTGTTGAATGGGTGCCTGTAAAAAGAGCAGATCCTGTTGAAAACCAATATCATCCACATATTGATATGGTAAACAAATTCAAACATGCATATGACATTTATCGCGACGAGTATGAAGAGTTTTTGTTTGTTTGCGATGATTATTATCCTGTGCATGATTTTGATGAAGCTTTTATAAAAAAATACTATTATCTGCAACCAAATTTTATTGGAGATTTAAGTAAACCAAATTTTACTTGGCAGCATGATTTAGCAAAAACTTCTCGTTTGCTTAAAAAGGATGGTAAACGAACAGTAAATTTTACTACGCATTTTCCAATATTGTTTAATTTTGATAAATTAAAAGACGTTTTTGACAAGTATGATATGTATACTCATTCATACGTTATTGAAAATATATACTGCAATTATTATAATGTTGAAATTTCTGAACAAGCAGATAGCATTAGGCTTGGCGTATGGAATACAGAAGACAGCGGAAAAAAACTTGACGAACTGTTGAATAATCCTAACGATAAAAGAAAATTTATAGCTTGTTCTACTAAAGGATTCAATCAAACTTTTCAAAATAAGTTATGTAAATACTTAGGAATATAATCTATTTGAATGCTAAAAATAATTCTCAAATTCATCAAGTTATTTAAGAAAAAGGAAGAGTATAATGTAGATCTTCCTAAAGAAGTTATTGAAAAAATATTTTACGAAAACGAACAATGAATAGACTTTTTACATCTGAATTTGTATCATTTGGACATCCTGATAAAATTGCAGACCAAATTTCTGATTTAGTTTTGGATTTATATTTGGCTAAAGATTCAGAGTCAAGAGTTGCTGTAGAAACTCTTGTAACCGAAAATCGTGTTGTAATTGCTGGAGAAGTAACTTCAAAAGCAGCAATAACAAGAGAAACAATTGACGAAGGAGTACGTAAACTTATAAATGCTATTGGTTACAATTCTCCAGAACTTGGTTTTTGTGGAAATACTGTAAGTATAGAACAACATATACACAGACAGTCTCCTGACATTGCAATGGGAGTAGATTCTTCCAGTACAAAAGAACAAGGAGCAGGAGATCAAGGAATAATGTTCGGTTATGCAACAAACGAAACGTACAACTTTATTCCTCTTACACTTGATATAGCAAAAAGTTTGATTTACAAAGTTGAAGAAATTTTGTTAAACTCCATTGTATCAAAAGAAAAAGGCTACAATGATGACCGTATATTTCCTAAATGGATTAGACCCGATGCTAAATCTCAAGTAACGATAGAATATGACGAAGATTGGAATCCTGTAAGAATTCACACTATAGTATTGTCAGTTCAACACGATGACACAGTAGATATTGATACGGTTAGAGACTTCTTGACAGAACATGTAATCATACCTGTTGTAAATGATGCAAAAGATAAATATACAAGTCTTGAAAATAGACCTCTTGACGATATTATTATTTATATAAATCCTACTGGAAAATTTGTAATCGGCGGGCCTGCTGGAGATACTGGTCTTACTGGTAGAAAAATCATAATTGACACTTACGGTGGAAGAGCTCCTCACGGCGGAGGTGCATTCAGTGGAAAAGATCCTTCAAAGGTTGACCGTTCAGCTGCTTATGCTGCTCGTCATATTGCAAAAAATATTGTGGCAGCAGGAATTGCAGATGAAATTACTTTACAACTTGCATACTGTATTGGCATAGCACAGCCTGTAAGTATTTGTGTAAATGCAAAAAATCCAAAATTCTCACAAGACAAAATTGTTGAATGTATCAAAACACTATGGGATCTTACGCCAGCAGGTATAATTAAGAAATTTAACTTAAAACGTCCAATGTATATAACTACAGTGAACGGTTTTGATGGAATGGAAGAAATTGTATTTGGAAAAATTTTTAGCGGTCATCCTTGGGAGAACTTGGATATGGTTGACGATATCAAAAAATACTTTAACATTTAATTAACAATTTTTACATGTAAAAGTTTTATATTTGTATATGAAAGAAATTAAAGATATAACAGAACTTCGTATTGGAATGACAATCGCAAGCAAGAAAACACAATTTCCGATGAAAGTTGTTGGTATTTTTTGTTGCAGTTATCCAAAACTTGACAATAACAAAGATGTTATTTATGCCGATTTTGAAGGAAACGAAGGAGATGTTTTTGAGTATTCAATTAACGAAATTTATATAGAAGATGGAAAACAATAAGAAAATTGTTTTAAAGTGTGGTCATTACAGTCTTAGACCACAAGATGCTGAAGAAACTGTTATGATGATTCCAGAAGACTCAATTTTTGTCACTGGAGGAGAAAATGATATTGGACAAGGCAAGCATGTTGGCGCATTGCATTTTCTAATGATAACAAAAGCTTCAGACGAAGAACTTGAAAATGCATCACAGCAATGTTTCAACGGTCGTATTGTCAAATATTCTCCTAATGGAAGATTTGACTATAGAAATTTTCGTGTAAACGGCTACGGTTTTATGGAGTTTACAGACTGTATTCCTGTTGAAGGAGTTGAATTTACAGATGCCGACACATTCAATGAATTGTTGGATCTTGCAAACCATCCAATATATACAATTCTTTTCAATGACGATTTAGCATTATGCGATGCTACACGAATAGACCGTATAAATTCATATTACGATGTTGAATGCAAGTCTATTCAATTGTATTCACAACTTGGTAGTCGTTATTATCCAATGATACATACCAATGTGTCTAAGGATTTATACAATGCACTTACTCCGTTTCACAAATTCTTTCAATATTTTCCTGATGAAGAATATGGTAAAGAACTTTTTGATGAACTTATGTATACTGCATTAGTTGACATTTATCCTGAGTTCAAATCAAAATTAAAGGGCTATGATCTTGAGTGGATTCGCAAAATAGGCAAGTATTGGTGTGAGAAAAGCAAGATTTTCAATGTTGTATATACAAAGGACCAAGAAGAGGAGGCTAAAAAGGAAATTGCAGAAAATCTTGAAAAATTCTACAAAGAATATCCAGAGGAGCCTGACTCTACTGATTTTGAAGAAATAAGAACTCTTAAGAAAAAACTTCCATTGAAAAAATGAAAAGAAGTAAACATAAATATAGTATCTTTGATGATACAGAAAAATTTTTCAAAGAACTTAAATATATGAAGAGAAACAAAGCAAGAAACAAAGCTCGCAACAGATATGCAAACCTCAAAAACGAGGTTACTAAATCCTGCAAAGGAAATGATCCACTTGGTATTCCTAATGTCAATTTTAGTATAATTGATATGTATACCGACAGCGACAAGGATATTAAAAAACTTGCCGAGTTCAAACAACAGCGTGTTGAGCGTGGTTTTGATGATACTGAATGCTGGAATTTGGACAGTACTGTTGCTAGATTTATTTTGCCTCGTCTGATTGTTTTCAAAGAAAACACAATCGGATATCCGGGAACTGATGATGTTCCGACTTTTGAAGCTTGGACAGAAATTCTCGACAAAATGATTTTTGCTTTCGACCATATTGTCAATGAAGACAAATATGATGATGAACGTAGCAAAAAATACGGAATTGATTGGTGCAAAAGTCACAATATGACAAAGCAAGAAAATGGCTCATACTTGATGGAAACTAACGAAGAGTATAAAGACAAAATCAAACTTTTCCACGAAGACAGAATCAATGAAAACAAACTTATTGAGGAAGGACTTGCTCTTTTTGCAAAACATTTTATGAGTCTTTGGTGGTAATATAATTTTTAAATATGAGTATTATTCGTGAAACAGCATATACGCTTGACGATTTAGGAATTGTTCCTGCAGGAAATTCATCAATATCAAGCAGATCTTTATGTAATCCTTACTATAATGATTTTGAATGCTTGATTAACACTCCTGCTAAGATGATAGATTGCATGTACGAATATCATAAAACTCTTCCAATATTTACAGCTCCTATGCCTTCTGTAATTGATGGAAGTGATGAGTGCATAGACAACTATCTTAGCTCAAATATTACTCCTGTAATTCCGAGAACAGTCCAGTTGTCAAAAAGAATAAAACTTTTGATAACAAGAAGACTGTTTGTTGCTTTTTCTTTGAAAGAAGTTGATTATTTTGTTTTGAACAAAGAAAATCTTGCTACAAAAATATCCAATATTCCATTGAAAGTTTGCATTGATATTGCAAACGGAAATATGGACGATCTTTATTACAAAGTACGAGAACTCAAAGACATTTATAAAGAAAAGATGCTGATTATGTCAGGCAATGTTGCAAATCCTGAAGCTTTTGTCAATCTTGGCAATAGTGGATGCGATTTTATCAAATTGTCTGTTGGAACTGGTTCTGCTTGTATTACTGCAACAACCACTGGTATTTATATGCCTATGGGAACATTGATTGATGAATGTGTAAAGAAACGAAATTATTATTCATTCAACTCAAAGATTGTTGCTGATGGTGGCTTTGAAAATTACAGAAATATTAACAAAGCATTGGCACTTGGAGCAGATTATGTAATGCTTGGAAGCATGTTGAATGCATTGAAAGACAGTTCTGGAGAGGTTGTTACCGACGCAAAAAGTATAAAATACAAAATTCATTTTGGAATGGCTTCTGTTGAAGGACAGAAAGCACTTGGAAGATCTTCAATTATAGCTCCTGAAGGAAAAGTCGTTTACAACAAAATGAGCAATTTAACTATAAAGGAGTTCTCAGAAGAGTTTACACAATATCTTCGCAGTTGTATGTCTTATTGTGGAAAAACACGTTTGAGCGAATTTGTCGGAAATGTTGAGTTAAGAGTACTGAGCCCAAATGCTTCAAAACAATACAACCAGACTACAGATAATTCTATTCCAAACGAAATAACGAATGCTCAAATAATTTTATAAACAATACAAATATAATGCAAAGTAATCTTCTTTATACAATGTCTACTATTAATTCGGGAATTGATTACAATTCAACAAAAATAGCTCTTGAGTTCAAAGAATGCATTGAAACGATTGCAAGAAAAATAGCTAAAGAAGAAATAGAAAAATTCAAAAAAGAACTTGAAAAGAAAAGTCCAGGAATAGTGGAATAAATCAAAAAATAATATAGTGGATGCAATTTAGTTATAATAAATAATTAAATTGCATTTTTTGTTATGTCAAAAATGATAGTAGACTCAGATGAATACTTCAAACTTAAAGAAAAGTTAAACAAATTATCAGATATCAACAAATCTCTTAAAGAAAAATATACACAACTGCAGAAAAAAAGTATAGTTGACATCGGATTTTCTATTGAAAAATACGATAAACTCAAAACAGATAATGAAAATTTAAAAAAGGACATAACATTTTATAAGCAAGAAACTAACAAACTTGAAAAAGAAAAAGAAAAACTATTGTACGATATAACATTATACAAAGATGGAAATGCAAAATTAAAAAAAGAAAATAACAAGTTAAACAAAATGTTGGAAGAATTTAATAGACCAAGAAAAAACAAAACAGAAGTAAAACCTGTTAAAAAAGAATTTAATCTTGAAGAATTTAACAAAGAATATAACGAATTTATTGAAAAATTGAAAAAGAATAAGAAAAAATGAAACAGTATAATGGCGAAAAAGCAATTATAAGTTTAACAAGTTGGAAAGCAAGAATTAATACTGTTGGAAAAACTTTATATTCTTTATTATCTAATTGTCCTGGATTTCATATTGTGTTAGTTCTAGCAGAAGAAGAATTTCCATTAAAAGAAGCAGAATTACCTGAAGAATTGATGTTATTTGTTGATAACGATTTGATTGAAATACTTTGGGTTCAAAAAAACTACAAAGCATTCAAGAAAATATTGTTCACAATGGACAAATACAGAACAGTTCCTATTATAAGTGCAGACGATGACTGTATTTATAAGTATAATTATGCAGAAAGAATGTATTCTGAATGGAACAAAAACGACAAAAAAACTTTTGTTTCAATTTGGGGAAAAAGAACAACATTTGTTGAAAGAAACAATTTTAAAATATGGCACAATGGAGGTGCTGGAACATTATATCCGCCATACATTTTTGGCAAATATGGGCTGTTGCTATTAACAGATAAAGTATTGTCTCTTACAGATCAAGATGATGATTATTATTCATGTTTAAAAATATTGTTAAAATTAAACAAATGTATTGTCATTGGTCCGTGGAGAGATGTATATGAATTTCATGATGAAGAATGTCCACTGCATGATCTAAAAAAAGTACAATCTTCTAGAAAAAGCAGATTACTTGAAGAAATGGAAACAAACTTTAAAAAACTTAAATAAATGATAAATGCGATAGGAGATTCTTGTGTTGCTTCTAACATTACACTAGATGTTTTACGACAAGAATATATTAACCCATTTTGTTGGAATATTATAGATCATATATCTTTTGGATACCTTATAAAAAATTATAAAAATATAAATTTTAACAACTATTATTTGCAAAAATGCGAAGATTATAACAATGACGAATATTACTTAATTATAGACAATAATGTAAAAGTATTATATCATCATTACAGAGAAGATTTAAATTGCAAAACTATTATTAAAAAAGACAATCACATATATTTTTATGATATACAAAGTTATATTATAGAAAAATATAAATCAAGATTAAAATTAAATAACACACCAATTTTTGTCATTGGAAGTTCATGGGACATAGAAAAAGATAAATACGAAAATTTTGAATACATTATAAAACAAAATATTAAAAAATATCCTTTAATTATTGTTACAAATAAAGAATCTGATTTTTTGTATTTGCAAAAATATGAAAATGAATATACCAAAATATACAAAACAGATTTACATAAAAACAACGAGCAATTAGCACGAGATATTTACAATGAATATAAAGAAATTTTTATAAAAAATGATGATAAACGAATTTCTACTAAAATAATGTATTCTAATAAATTTACAAAAGTTACTTAATTTAATTTAAGCATTTTTCCCAGCATTAAATTTGTTTTTTCGTTTTTATATTTTAAAAAACCAGATGCTGGAAAAAATGTAAGTTCACTCAAATATACAATATTATCAATTTCATAAAAATCTACTCTTACAAAGTTAAAATCTTGTGAGAGTTTTTTTGCATATTCTTTCATTAATTCAAAATTATATGGTTTATTATCTTTTATATTTTTATTGCTTGGAACATCTATTCGTGATATATCTACAAAGTTAAAATTCATATCATAGTAATTTAAATGAAATTTTTTTGTATTTCTATCATTGATTACTTGTACAAATTTTGGTTCTCCATTAAAACATAAAAATTTATAATCAGTTAATTCTCCGTTTATTTTATCTTGTACATATTTTTCTGCAAAAATTTTTCTATCTATAGGATAATATGCCATTTCTTTGCCCCACCAAGTCCAATCTTTTGATAGCCATTTATCAAAACTTTTTTTAGCCTCTTTTTTGTTTATTTTATTATTTTTTACTATAATATTTGTATGAGATCCATGATTTGTTTTTAATACATAATCACTTGGCAATTTATTAAAATCTATTTCATCAAATGTTTTCCATACTCCAATTATTGGAACAAACAAATCTTTTTGTAATTTTTCTTTGCAATAATCTCTTACTAATAACTTATCACTGCATTTAATTTTTAGTTTATTGCTATCATATATTTTAAGCCATTGTATCTTTTCACTTAATGTTTTGCAATTATTTAAATCTAAATTATCTCCTGTATGAATTTTATATAGTCGTTTTAACTCGGGTATTTGCTTTTCACAAAATTTTAACCATTCATTATTTTCCATAGTTAAACAATCTTTCATATTTTTTAAGTATATTTGGAAATGCATTTAATACAGCATTTAGCCAATTATCTCTTTTTTCTAATCCGTTTGAGTCCAATTTATGAGACCATGAAACAAGTCCACTTTGTTTTCCAAGTGTTGGACTTATATCTACGCCCCAACCAAATTTGCAATAATATATTGGAAGATTATATTCAACTACAAAAGGTTGAAACCAGCATTCATCACTTATTGGAGAAGTTTTGTCTCTTATTTTTTTGTATTCATCTGATAATATTTCCACTGGATATATTTCTGACGGTATCATACTTTGTCCACACCAGCGTATTTTGTTGATAAACGGTCCACTTCCAAGAGTATTATTACGATACAATATATGTTTTCCACGATATTCGTGAGGGTTGTAATTGTTATAGCATATAATAGAATTCGGATATTGTTTTGCTTTTTCAACGACTGTCTTTATTAAATCTTCGTTGTAATATACGTCGTCGTCCATAAAAAATACATAAGCATCTTTAATTATTTTAAAAATTTCGTGTCTTTTATGAACGTATGTATTTTTTTCTACCCATTTAATTTTTATTTTATTTGATACTTCAGAAAACAATATCAAATCTTTTGGAAGGTCATTTTCTTTATTTGGAAATTCTTCTGTACTCAACCATACATATATTTCATCTGGGGGCAATGTTTGTTTGTTTAATAATGCGTATATTGACTTTCCTACATTTACTATACGTTTTGGATAGCTTGTCATACTTACGACAATTTTCATACTTAATAAATATTTTATAATATATTTATATGAAAGAATATCAAGGAGAGAAAGCAATTATAAGTTTAACTAGTTGGAAAGCAAGAATCAATACCGCATCAAAAACAATTTACTCACTTATAAAAAGTTGTCCGGGATTTCATATTGTTTTAACACTGTCTGAAGACGAATTTCCTCAAAAAGAAAAAGAACTTCCAGAAAATCTTTTAAGTTTGTCAGATTATTTTGAAATTTTATGGGTTAAAAAGAACTATAAATCTTTCAAAAAATTTGCATTTACGCTTAAAAAATACAAAGGAGTACCTGTTATAAGTGCAGATGACGATTGTTTGTATGTATTGAATTATGCACAAAATCTTTATGATGAATGGTTAAAAACAAAGGAAAATGTAATTCGTTACACTTTCACTACGAGATTTATAACTCAAGGGCCGTGTACATTGTATTGGAATATAAATTTTCCAGTTGAACAAATATCTGATAGCATTATACAAACTTCAAAAGACGACAACTTTTATGCAGAACATCTTAAACAAAAAGGAGTTAATATACACTGTTGCAAGTACACAAAACTTCCTATAATTTTTCACGATGATATTCAACCGATTTCTAAAAACCAGAGATCGCTTCCTTTTTACAAAAATAATTTTATAGATTAACTGGCATGAAGCTTTCATTGGAAAAAATAAAAGAATCAGTGTGCAATGATATGTTGAATGTTGGTATAGATGTAAATATAGACAATCCGAAAACAATTCAAGAAAAAATATCATGGTTAAAAACGTATGATATAATGCCTTTGAAAACAAAGTGTACAGACAAAATAAAATTGCACGAATACTGTAAAGAAAAACTCGGAAAAGATATATGTGTTCCAATTTATTATGAATATAATTCAGCAAATGATATTGTGTTTGATCTTTTACCTTCAGAATTTGTATTAAAATGTAATCATGGAAGCGGTATGACGATTGTTGTAAAAGACAAAAATCGTACAAACAAAAATGAATTTGAATATTATAGAAAAACATTAGAGGAATGGAAGAATTACGATTTTTCTGAAAAAGCAGCAGAATATCACTATAAAGACATAGTACCTAAAATATTTGCTGAAAAATTGTTGGGAGAAAACATAATAGATTATAAAATATGTTGTTTTAACGGTGAACCTAAATTTTTACAAATTTGTTTTGACAGAAATATGCATCAACACACTGTAAAATATAATTATTACGACAATGATTTAAATCCGTTATATATTTCTGAATTAAGTACTCCAGCAGACTATACAGTTGACATAAATTCAATAAAACCTAAAAAATTTGAACTTATGAAAGAATATGCCAAAAAACTTTCTCAAGACTTTAAGTTTGTCCGTGTTGATTTTTATGAAATAAATGGTACTGTTTATTTAGGAGAACTTACATTTACACCAGCAGGAGGACATTTGAAATATAATGAATCTGATAAAAAAGAAATATCTTTGTTATTTGGAAATATGCTAAAATTATAATTCAATTATGAAGTTTTCATTATTAACAGCAAACTTTAATAATAAAGAATTAACTAATAGTATGATAATGTCATTTCGCAAACAATATGGAATGTGTCATGCTTATGTTTTAGATAACTCCACAGAGCAAAAATATGAAACCGCGTTAAACGATGTAACAATTATTGATAATTTTAATTATAAAAATACAACAGAAGTATATGAGCATGCCGTAACAAAATATGATAAACTGGGCGGAAGATACTCTGTACTTCACAGCGGAACAATAGAATATGCATTTAATTTGATAGATGATGAATACATTGTACTATGCGACAATGACGTAATGTTTTATCCGTCTATTCAAAAGTTATTAAATGAATTTGATGAAAATGAATATGATGTTATCGCAGAAACAGGAATTGCTGAATGGGGATGGCCGACAGAAAGACTTTTTCCATTCTTTTGTTTAATAAATTTAAAAAAAGTAAAACAATATCATATACATTTTTATACGCCCGATAGTATAATTCCTGGCGAAAAAGACACGGGTGCATTTTTTCTTGAAGAATTAAACAAAAACAACATAAAAATCAAAAATATAAAATTAACAGATTATATTGTTCATCTTGGACAAGGCTCATGGTTGAACAAAGATACGAATTATTTTTTAAAACAAACTAAAAAATTAAGACCAATGATAAACGTCGTATTTACTACATATTATAAAAACAACAATCTGTCAGAAACTTTTTATAGTATTTTTAACCAATCGTATAAAGACTGGCAATTGATTGTTATTGATTTAAGCAAAGAAAAATATTTTGAAAATTGGTTTAACGATTTTCAAAAAGAATCATCTTTTAAAAACATTGAACACTTAATATCTGATATTAAAATCATAAATTTTTCTGAAACGGATAATTACAATGATTATATAAAAAGTTTATCATGTTATGACAACGATTTTGTTGTTTTTCTTAAAGATAACGACATTGTTGCTGATTATTTGTTTGAAAATATTTATGACATAAACAGTTTATATCCTCAAACAGAAATGATATCGTCAGACTACACTCCAATACTGTTTAACAACAATGAAATTCCTTGTATAAATACAAATCTTCCAAAAAATTCTGTTAACATAAAAAATCACGATAAAATTACTATAGGAAAATATTTTTTTAGTCTATACAATGGATTTCCACAATTGAGAAACTTCCACAAATGGAAATCTCACGATAGTATAATAATAATCAAAAAAAGTACTA